>PXDI01000154.1 GCA_003565095.1 PVC group bacterium
AAAGGTCTCATGCGGAGAGATGAGCCTGCCCTTTGAGGCGCGGATGCGGCGGCCTTCGTATCATATGGATCGGCCCAATGTTGCGCATGAGACCTTTGTGCGCGGGGCGGGATATGCGCTGGGCAGCATCATACTGGGGGAAGTGGACAACCCGAATCAGCAAACGGTATGGAGTCTGGGGCTGGAAGGTGACGGCGTGCCTTGCGTGGTTGGCGGCGGCCAGCCGCGACACCGGAACCCGTGCGGCCACAGTCCGCATGATCAGGTGTTTCAGGTGGGTGCCAGTATGATCCTGGTCAGCGGTGAGAACCGGGTGGCCGGAACGACTCTGGTCACACTCAGTGGCGCGGCCCCGGCGGCGGAGCGCTGGCGGCAGGCGCCGGAACTTGCCGAAAGCTGGTTGTTTGTCTTGCGTGGTCAGGGCCGGGTGGTGGAGGAGGGTAGGCGTCTATGGATCCACACCGGAAAGGCCGCTGCTGCGGTGACGGCGCTCGGAACCCCGTTTTTCGAATTGACGGAGGGGGACAACTCAGACAAGGCGTGTGCGCTTTTTAGTGAATACAGGGTGTTTGTCACAACCGGGCGGCCTTCGGGTTTTGTGGTCGAGGCGGGTGGCTGCGGGGCGGAGGAGGATTTTGAGAGTTTTCGCCGCGCAATTGAAAGAGGCACGATGATAGATGACCGTGCATTTGCGGGGGCGGGGCGTGTTACGGTACGCAATGCGGCCGGGCGGGAGATTGCGTTCCGTTACAATCCGGAGCACCTCAAACCGGAAGCAGTTGTTGACGGTGTGCCGGTGGATTACGGGGATTGGGCAAATGGCCGGGCCTATGATTCACCGGTAATTCGGACGGGAGACGGACGGATCGTGTTTTCAGACGGGCATGAGTCATGCAGCGCCGGAATTAGAAACGGACAGATAACCTATTCCGCATGCCCTGCTTGGCGTTAAGCGCAGCGAAGGGCAAGCCGCAGGCATGGGGGAGAACGTCGAACATCAGATATCCTTTTTACAGAATAACACAAAATTGTGATAATGCGTGCTTCTGTTCGCCGGGGTGCGTGCTACGTCAAGGCAACGCAGGGCAGGCAAGTCCGGCGGAACGAGTTCATTGAAAAGCGCTCTTTCACTTGCTGCAATAACATAAATATCTTATATGCAAAAGGTTTGCTGATTTATTGCCCTTTAAAAACGGGAAAAGTCCAAAAAATTACGCGCACTTGACACTGCGGCAAGGATTTCATAGTTTCAAATCGTTTAACTTTTTAGAAATGGCTATGCTGGAAAACCCGGCGGACCGGGGTCAGCCGCTTCACCACTTGCAAGGAGTCAGGACGGATGTCTCTCACAGCTAATAAGCCAAGCGGCGGGCACGGTAACACGGAAGAAAAGGTTAATCTGAAAGCTATTCCGGAAATTCTGAAACGCCATGCGGGCGAGCGCGGCAGCCTGATACCGATTCTTGAAGACATTCAAACCGTTTACGGCTATCTGCCTGAAGAAGCACTCAAGCTGGTTGTCAGTGAAACCGGCCGGTCGGCCACGGATGTGTACGGAGTGGCAACATTTTACCGTGCGTTCAGCCTCACACCAAGGGGCCGGCATCTCGTATGCGTGTGCCTTGGCACAGCTTGTCACGTGCGTGGCGCATCGGCGATTGCGGAGGAGCTGAAGCTTCAACTGGGTATTAGCGACGGGGAAACAACCGCAGACAAGGAGTTCACGCTGGAAACAGTCAATTGCCTAGGCGCATGCGCCCTCGGCCCGGTTGTCGTAATTGATGGACATTATTTCTCAAAAGTCCGCAAGTCGAGGATTCGGCAGATGCTCGAGGATGCCCGGAGCGGCTGCATCAACAGTTCCGCCACCGATAGCAGCAGCATGTTTCCGGTCACGGTAAACTGCCCTGTATGCAAAGGCGGCTTGATGGACGAAAACTTCACGCTGGATAGTTTGCCGGCGATACAGCTTTCGATTTCCTCGGCAGGCGTGAGCGGCCGGCTTAGACTTTCATCGCTTTACGGCAGCCCTGAATGCGCGGTTGAATACGATGTGCCTGCCGGCAGCGCGGTCGAGGTCTCCTGTCCGCACTGCAAAGCCGCATTAAGCGGAGCGCTGTCTTGTTCGAGCTGCGCAGCGCCAATGGCCTCTTTGGATGTGCAGGGCGGGGCGGTATTGCATTTTTGTTCGCGCCGTGGTTGCCATAACCGCAGTCTCGATCTGACCCCTTCATCCTGTCTGCCGGAAGGGGGAGGCGCAAAATGACAAGGCTGACTTCACCGCAGGAATTGAATGAACTCCGGCAGGTGTTGAGCGCCGGGACCGACAGCAGGACACCATGCATTGTTATTTGTTCCGGAACGGCGTGCCAGGCCGGGGGGGCAACGCGCCTGATCCCAGCCGCACAGAAGTTTATTATAGGGAATCAGTTGATTGATAAGATAGCCTTGCGTAGCACAGGGTGCCATGGTTTTTGTGAAATGGGTCCCTTCGTCCTCACTGAGCCGCAAATGGCTTTTTACCCGCAGTTGAAACCGGAGGATATGCCGCGTATTATTGAAGCGTTGCTGGCGGGTGAATATGTCGAGGAGCTTCTATATAAAGAGCCCTCCACGGGACAACCGTACTACCATCTCAGTGAGATTCCGTTTTTCAAGAGTCAACAGCGTTCTGTAATGGGGTTTAACCAGCGGATTGATCCGGTCAGAATTCATGACTATATAGCGCTGGGCGGTTACGTTTCTTTTGCCGGGTTACTGGCACGCAACGCTCCGCAAGAGGTTGTTCAGCAGGTAAAAGCTTCGGGATTGCGCGGGCGCGGTGGGGCCGGGTTTCCGACCGGCACCAAATGGGAAATGCTGGCCGCGCAGAAAAGCGTCGGCGGAAAGTTTTTGGTCTGTAATGCGGATGAAGGCGATCCGGGTGCCTATATGGACCGTAGTATGCTTGAGGGCAATCCGCACAGTATCATCGAAGGCATGCTGATTTGCGCCTTTGGCACAGGGGCAAACGAAGGGATTGCATACGTCAGGAAAGAATATCCGCTTGCCATTCAGAACCTAACCGCCGCCCTGCGGCAGGCGCGGCATCTCGGCCTGCTCGGTAAAGATATTCTGGGAACCGGCTTTGATTTTGATATCCGCATCATGCCGGGAGCCGGGGCGTTTGTGTGCGGGGAGGAAACCGCGCTGATCCGCTCAATAGAGGGTAAAATGGGGGAACCGCGACAAAGGCCGCCTTTCCCCATTCAAAAGGGCATTGACGGTAAGCCGACGGTTATCAACAACGTTGAAACCTGGGCTAATATCCCGTTGGTTTTCCGGCACGGGGCGGAAAAATTTGCTTCCGTCGGAACACAGGGCAATTCCGGCACAAAGATTTTCAGTCTGGTCGGGAAAGTCAGAAACACTGGGCTGGTTGAAGTGCCGATGGGCACAACGATTAAAGAGATTGTATACACCATCGGTGGCGGGGCTCCGGATAAATTCCGGATAAAAGCCGTGCAAACCGGCGGTCCTTCCGGCGGCTGCATTCCGGCGGAACAGTTTGATCTGCCGGTTGACTATGACAGCCTGCGTCAGGCGGGAGCCATAATGGGCTCCGGCGGTATGATTGTCATGGACGAGACCACCTGCATGGTGGATGTCGCCCGTTACTTTATGGGTTTTCTGAAAGATGAGTCTTGTGGCAAGTGCTTTACCTGCCGTAAAGGGACGCAAAGGATGTTCGAGCTGCTGGATGATATTGCCGGAGGCCGGGGTACGCCACAGCATCTGACGCTGCTTGAAGAGCTGGCGCTGGTGGTAAAAGATACCACCATGTGCGGTCTGGGGCAAACCGCAGCCAATCCGGTACTCAGCACTTTGCGGTATTTCCGCCATGAGTACGAACGGCACATTAATGACAAGCGCTGCGATGCTTTTGTCTGTAATGAGCTGACCGGTGCCGCCTGCCAGACCGCCTGTCCGCTGGGTACCGAGGTATGGCGCTATGTTGCACTGATCGAAAAAGGCCGCTATGAAGAAGCCTATCGCGTGATCAGGGAACCGAATCCGTTTCCATCGGTTTGTGCACGGGTCTGCGGACATAAGTGTGAATCACGCTGCCGGCTGGGGACAACCGGCGGTGACCCGATCGCCATCCGCGCCCTGAAACGCTTTGTCACAGATAACACTGATCCGACGGTTTATAAGCCTGTCCGTACCCGCAAAGCTGAACCGCAATCACAAAAGGTGGCTGTAGTTGGTGCCGGTCCGGCCGGATTGACCGCCGCCCATTACCTTTCGCTAAAGGGGTACAAGGTAACCGTGTTTGAGACCGGCAGCGAACCGGGCGGCATGTTGGTAAGCTGCATTCCTTCATACCGTCTACCGCGCGATATTCTGCAAAAGGAAATTGCCGCGTTGCTGGATGAGAATATCACCCTCAAGTGTAATACTGCGCTGGGCCGCGATTTTACACTTGATGATCTTTTTGCGCGCGACTTCAAGGCCGTCTTTCTGGCAACCGGCTCTGACAAAAGCTGGCCGCTGGGCATTGATGGCGAAGGGCGGGCCGGGGTTTATTCTTCAATGGAGTTTTTGAAAGCCTTTAATTTACGCGGTGAAGAATTGGCCACCGGGCATGTCGGGGTTATCGGCGGCGGCAATTCCGCGGTTGATGCCGCGCGCATCGCCCTGCGGCAGAAGGGGGTGAAAAGCGTAACGCTTTACTACCGGCGTACAGATCAGGAAATGCCGGCGTATATTGACGAAGTTGATGCCGCAAAGGAAGAGGGTGTTGCGCTGGAAACGCTGGTTTCTCCGGTGAAAATACGCCATGTTGAACAGGCCCGCAAAGAAGGCGTAAAAGTAGAGGATGCGGTTTCGCCGGTGAAGATTTACTCGAAACACGGGCACCTTACCGGAATCGATCTGGTACGTAACGGTTTAGGTGATGTTGATGCCAGCGGACGCCGCAGGCCTGTTCCCGTCGAAGGCAGTGAATTTCATGCAGAGCTGGATACTTTGATTATCGCCATCGGTGAACGGCCGGACAGCGAGACACTTACAGCGATGGGGCTGGAGGTAAATAAAGACGGCACATTGCATGTAGACCGCGAGACCCTGACCGCGAGCCGTACCGGAGTTTTTGCGGGCGGGGATCTGGTGTCGGGGCCCGCCATGGTCGTGGATGCCATTGCGCACGGACGCAAGGCCGCAGCGATTATCGACCGCTATCTGCGCGGTGCAGATATGACCATGCCGGCGGAAATTATGCAACCGGATGTTTTTCTTGAACCTGCCGCAGCCGCTGATGCCGCAGAAGATGAAGAACCAGTGCGGGTACCCATTCCCATGCTTGACGCAGCAGCCCGGAAAACAGGCTTTGACGAAGTTGAATTGGTGCTCTCTGCGGAAAGTGCGCAGACCGAGGCCGGAAGATGCCTGCGATGCGACTTGCCGTTTACAAGACGGGTGGAATGCGAAGAGGATAAAGCATTATGATAACATTGAAAATCAACGGCGTCACCGCCGCGGTTGAAGAGGGCTCCACCATCCTCGATGCCGCCGGATTTCTCGGATTTCCTATACCGACACTGTGCCATATGGAAGGTTTAACGCCGTATGGCGCCTGTCGTATATGTATTGTCGAAATCGGCGAAGGCGTTCAGGCAAAACTTGTTTCTTCGTGCACCTATCCGGTTGCGGAAGGGATGAAAGTGCGTACTGCATCGAAAAGAGTCCTGCGCGCACGTAAAATGATACTAGAGCTGCTGCTCGCTTCCTGTCCGCAATCCAAAGTTATTCAGGATCTTGCCTCGGCCCATGGCGTGCGTCAACAGCGTTTTAAACAGGAACACGAAGACTGCATACTGTGCGGGCTGTGCGTTCGCATGTGCAAGGAGCAGATGATGGCCGGGGCCATCGGGTTCCGCAGCCGCGGCGAAAAACGCAGCATAGGCACACCGTTCGATATTAAATCCGAAACCTGTCGGCTGTGCGGCGGATGTATTTATGTCTGCCCGGCCTGTCAGCTCCGCTGCACATATACCGAGCCCGATAAAGCTATCTGCGGCGGCTGCGCTAATCTGCCTCCGCCCTGTGCCGAAAAAGAAGCTTTTGACGACATGATGTGCTATATGAATCCCTGTGTTGCCTGTGAAATAGAGAAGGATGCGAAAACCGCAAACATGATGGAGTAATACAACCATGGCTATAACAAGAACAAATGCTTCCGCCGCCACCTTGACAAAAAACCGCACCGAGGGCTCGGTTGTTCCCGGCTCCGGCATGTGCGTAACCTGTGTTGATGGCTGCATCGGCATGTGTGAGATCGGCAAGTCGGCCTATCGCGGGCACGAGGTTATCTACCCGCAGCCTTTCGGAGTAATCACCACCGCCAGCGAGAAGAACTATCCGGTGGACTATTCCCACTTTAACATCATGGGTACCGCCGTCGGTGCCCAGGGTATTGAAGCCGACAGCGATAAAGCCATTTTTCCGGCGGTTAATCTCGATGTTAAATTCGGCCATGACGGGGGCATTAAGTTTCGCATGCCGTGGATCATTCCCGGCATCGGCTCAACGAACATTGCGAAGAACAACTGGGAAGGACTGGCCATCGGCTCCGCTTTAGCGGGTACCGGTTTGACGATCGGCGAAAATGTGGCCGGGATGGACAAAGACGCCGTCATTAAAAACGGTCGCGTGGTGGATACCGTTGACCTGAAAAGGCGGGTTAAGCTTTATAAAGACCACCAGCGTGACGGCTATGGCGCCATTGTTGTCCAGGCCAACATCGAAGATACCAAGCTGGGAGTACAGGAATACGCCATCGAAAAACTTGGTGCTGAATGTGTTGAGCTTAAATGGGGTCAGGGGGCCAAAGATATCGGCGGTGAAGTCAAAATCACTGATCTTAAAATGGCGCAGTTGCTTTATGAGCGTGGTTACATAGTGCTGCCCAATCCGCTTGATCCGGATGTGATCGCTGCATTCGAGAAGGGCTGGTTTAAGGAATTCGAGCGGCATTCGCGGGTTGGAATGGTCTCGGAAGAGGCTTTTGCCAAACGTGTTGAGGAGCTGCGTAAAGCCGGGGCTAAATATATCTTTTTAAAAACCGGAGCCTACCGGCCGGTTGATCTTGCCCGCGCCATTATCTTTGCTTCACGGTACAAACTGGACCTGCTGACAGTCGACGGAGCGGGCGGTGGCACCGGAATGAGTCCGTGGCGCATGATGAACGAATGGGGAATGCCGCCGGTTGAACTGCACAGTCTGCTCTATAATTACGCGAAACGTCTCGCCGATGAAGGCCGGCATCTGCCTGCGATTGCCGTGGCCAGCGGTTTCACCTTTGAAGACCAGATTTTCAAGGGGTTGGCGATGGGCGCGCCTTTCGTTAAGCTGGTGGGTATGGCGCGCGCACCGGTTGCCGCCGCCATGGTGGGTAAAACGATCGGCCGCACCATTGAAGACGGCGAAGTGCCGGTGTATGTTGAGCGTTTCGGCAGCACCCGTGACGAAATATTTGTCACAGCGGCAATGCTGCGCAGCGAAATCGGCCACAAGGAGTTCGAATCTCTTCCGGCCGGGGCGCTGGGGCTCTACACGTATTATGAACGGCTTGCCCAGGGTTTGCGGCAACTGATGGCCGGCAGCCGTAAATTCGCGCTTGAGTATATTTCCCGTGACGACATTGCCGCGTTGACGCGTGAATCCGCCGATGTCAGCGGCATCAATTATATCATGGATGTCGATCAGGGTAAGGTAGAGCACCTGTTTATGAATTGATCCGGCTGATCACCGCGCCACATAAAGCAGCGCCTGCTGCCCGACAGAATCGGCGTGGAGCCGGATCTCATTGTTTTCGTCGGCATCCCGGCGGTCGATAACCCTGACCGCTTGCGCAAGCGTGCCTGCGTCCGCAATCAGCTCTGCCGTGCGGTTCGGCCAGCCGGTCAGAAGTTTTTCATTCACAATGTTCCCGTTGCGGTCGGGGGTAAACCCCATATACAGCATCCCCAATTCAACCATATCGTTGAAATAATGGGTGCCATACGACAGGTCAGGTGCCAGCCGCTCATGCATGCAGGCCATCTCGCAAATAACGGACACTGTATTTATCTCAGAAAAAGAGACCGGTACACCCAGCGATGCCATACATGTACCCCATCTTCCGGGGCCCAGCAGCATAATATGGCCGATATTACCCGCTCCGTCACAATGTGTCAGCCGGCCGACAAGCCGTGCAACCGCATGCCGTTCGCCTTCTGGCATTTGAGCGTAGACGGATGGTATAACGTAGATAATCCGGTCCAGTGTGATTATGCGTCCCGGGCCGATAATGCCGCCATTGATTTTCAGCAGCAGATTCTCCGGAGCCACCTCCGGTATCTGCCCGGAGGCCGCAATCTCGCTTTTGACCTGAAGCGGCCGGCACTGTAAAAGATTTATGCGGTGTGTTCCGTCATCATTAATTCCGGCGGTAAATTCAACATCAACATGACAGCCATAGGTTTTACGCAAAGTCTTCAATATTCCGCGCATGTCCTCAAGCAGCCCGGTATTATTAAATACATTTTCAAAATCAAGGATTTGCGGCGGTTCGCCTGCGGACTGTGCATATGCGTCGCCTACGGTATCGTCCGGCACCGAAAACATCTCAAAAGGCAGTCCGCGGGCCTCCTGTAATACATCTTGAAAATAGGCCGAACGCAAAACGTTATTTTTTATATCAAGTATATCCACTTTTCTTTGCGTATAATGCCTGACTTTCTGCGCATCCCCCTCCGGTCGTTTGTGCGGTACATTCAGCGCCACCAGGCGGGTGTAATCGTCATCGTGCCGGTCAACCGCGCGGGTGCCAAGTCCGAAAACCAGCCGCAACAGCCCGGCCTCCGGGTCGATTTCCGCATCCCATGCGTAAGAATTAAATGACACGCCCACCCCTGCAAGCTGCGGGAAGAATAATTCACCGTAACGGATGCCGGATACCCTTTGCACCAGCAAGGCCATCTGTTCGTCTCGCTCCAGCACCCCGCGCTTGGCGCGGTAAACCAGCGCCCCCTCGCTCATTGTGCTTGCGTAAACCCGCCGGACCGCGCCGAGAAACGCCTCAAGCCGTTCCTCATGCGTGCCGCGATTAACACAATAAACACTTTCGTATTTACCTGAAAACGCATTGCCGAAATTGTCCTCAAGCAGACTGCTCGAACGCACAATGATCGGACATTGGCCGAAATAGTTCAGCATATCGGAAAAACGCTGTATTATGTAGTCGGGGAAAACTCCGTTCATAATCATCTGGCGCCCTTTTTCCGCATCATCCAGCAGTGTTTCAATGTGCTTTTGTTTTTCCCGTATCTGCCAGCAGCCGTTTTCAACCATAAATGAATAAAAAATATCTGCACCGATAAAAAATGAGTCATGCGCTTCAAGAGTTCCGTTCCAGCTTGGATCGGCGGCGCGTAAAATTGCACGCGCCAGCAGCATACCGACGGACTTGCCGCCGATCAGTCCCGAACCGATGGTACGTTTCCAGATATGCAGCAGGTCCGGCAGGCTCAAATAACTCCTTGCCAGCTCTAGAATGCGTTCATCCCGTGAAAAAATCTGCTTCAACTGGCTGTTGAAAACACTGCCGACAGTTTCCCTCGAGCATTCACCGCGGTTATGTGCTTCGAGAATGTCCTCCGCCTCGATAAACCGGCGATCCCACACCCCGACCATGCGGTAAGAAGCCGACTGCAGTCCATACCATGGCGCGGATGTTATCACCCCGGAAACCATGGTGCTTTCCGTGACCGGTCGAAACGTGTCTCCATCCCAAAGATGCAGCATATACATACTGGGCGAATAACGTTGAGCAGCTTTTAATGGTTGAATGTAAAGGTTTCCCTCGTGCCGGTAAACATCCAGTAAAAGTTGTGTTGTCCTCTCAATCGGCAGCGCGGCGTGATGTGAATGTCCATGACGCAGTACCATAAAATAACCCAGCGTTCCCAACCGCAGCAGATAGGGACAGGTCAGCATGAAGAAATTGCCGATCATCCGCTCACTGAAACAATCGATGGTCAGATCCGAAAGAGAGTCAAACACATAAAAGGCATCCGCTCCGTGCTGCTGAATGACCTTATGAACATCCGTAATGAAATACTCAAAGCCTTTCTGCGGCAGCAAACGGCAGATCTGCGCACCTGAATTGTCGCAGACCAGCTCGCGGTGACAGGCAAAGCGGAAATACACCAGTTTTTTCCCGGCAGCGAGCGTGTGTTGGCAAAACGGCTGCACAAAGGGCACGTAGTCGTCTTCTGTCTCCACCTGCCACACAACGTTATCACCGGCTCTGACTCCGTGAAGCACCGAGTCCAGCCCGCGCAGTCCTGTGCTGAATACCGGCATTTTATTAGTGCCATCGCTCTCGCTCATGCCGCCCCCCTTTCCCCGTGTTTGTTCTGTGGCGGCTTTGAAATATTGCGTGGCAGCATTCTGTTGCATGCTGTCATTGTTCGGATGTGTAAATTATACTCCATAGCCAATAAGGCAAACTAGACCAACCGGAAACATCCGCCAAGTCTATTTTCAGCAATACTTAGTTGCAAGTGCGCTTTTTGGGCTTGCAAGCGTAATGAGTTTCCAGGACAAACGACTGGATGTACATTACTTCAGAGCCATAAGCTGAGTTAGCAAAGTAATGGTTTTCGTTTTATACTTTGCTTAGTATGTTTATATTAGTGCCACATTATATTAGTGTCAATTTGAGAAAGGATAGAACTTGTGTGTGGGCGTGGTTTAGCCGGTGCTGTCGGGATTAACCGCTCAGGCTAAAACGAATAACGCAATCCAATGCCGCCGGAAAGATCGTTGATGGTAATTGAGCCGTCAAAGGTTGATTCCCGCGAGCCGCGCCAGGTGCTGTCGAAGTCAGTATCCATTTTTGAGTAGAGGTATTGCAGGTAGACATCAAAAAACAGCGATTGCGTGATTCCAATGCTTGTGCACAGATCGAGACTCAGCGCCAATGAATCAGACGGCGTAGCGCTGCGCTGCAGTCCCTCGTTCGGCCAGTCTGGAGAACCTGCGGCGACCCAGTCACGATAAGCCGAACGGTTGTCGGCTTCAAAACCGTTGCGCCACCATCCGTTTCCTTTAAGTTCAGTATCCACAAGCACGGCGGCACCCGCTCCCGCCTGGATTCGCAGGGGGATGCTCCGGCGCCCGGCGATAATTTCATCGGAATAACGCAGAAACAGGCTTGTGCCGATCTGCTGCGCGTTAAGTCTGCCGATCTTGGCATTGTCCTCGTTAACATCGATTTGCAGCTTATGATTATAGTTGAATTCAACACCAAGCCACGGCAACAGCATCCAGCTTATGAAGACCGGCGTAGCGCTGCGCTGAAGGCGCATGCCGACGTCGAGGCGCTTGGCATGGGGGTCTGCTGGTTCCTGCGGTTGAAAAAATTCACGGCGCGGCGGCGGAGCCTGAACAAAAGGCGCCGGGCGCTGTTGTGGCGGCGGTGGGGGTTCTTGGACTGCGGGAGCTGCAACGGCGGGCGCGGGAGACGGAGCTGCCGGTAACGGTTCCTGCACATCAAGAAGCTGTTCAATGTTGATACGCGCACCTTGGCGGCTGACCTGATGTTCGGTGCCTGTATAGCGTCCGCGCATAAAGCGCACAACGCGTTTTCCCGCTACATCCAGCAGTCCGGTATCCAACAGCCAGCGGCCATCATGGTAATACATTTGGGAATAGATCACATAATCAACACCGAGTAGTCTTCCCGCTTCTGCGGCGGCAACTTCCGGTTTGTCGAATGCTGCTGCATTGAATCTCCGCTGTGCCAGTGCGCGGTCGGTCTGTGAGCTTTGCAACGGCGCAAGCCTGCCGGAGGCCTTCACCGCCCGGAACAGCTCATCGCGGACGGTCAACAGTTCGGGTGCTGACATCCAGCCGTCGCCGCCAACCGGCATGATCGCACATGACGGCGCTTGTTGTGCGTGTGTGGCGGCCTGTGTCAATGTTGCCGTAAAAGACGGCAGGATGCAGGTAAGAGACAATATGAAGCTTGCAAGACGGTGATTGATGTGAATGTTTTTGTGCATAATGTTTACTGAATCTGCTCCGCTGCTCAAGGTTAGAAAACGTGCAGTAAAACCTAATGCATCAGAATTATCAAGCTTATAGGGATTTGGGTGTAATTGGGGATGCGGGTTTCCAATAAGAAGTATCCATACAAAGTGGAAGCAAATCTTCCTTTATCCAACCTGCCGGTTGTGGCATGGTTTCCGTATGAATAAAAGGCCGGTTGACTTTAATATTCTGGAGTTTGGTGCTGTTGGGGATGGCAGAACGCTCAATACGCAGGCAATCCAGCGCGCGATTGATGCATGTCGCGGGCTTGCGGATTCCGGATGATGTTGCGGTTGTCGGTTTTGATAACCGCGCGTTTGCCGCGTTTGCTGCACCGCCTTTGACGACGGTTGCGCAGCCGAATGACGCGGTTGGCCGTGCGGCGGCGGCAATGCTGCTGGCGAAGATTGAGGGTCAGGCGCCTCCGGAAACCGGCTGGTCGCAGACATTACCGACATCGATGGTTTTACGGGCTTCGGCCTGAGATTTTTACAACAAGCGTGCCAACGTTGGCACGGGAAAGGGACAGCAGAGATGAGCGGGCAGAAGAAAACGTATGTACAGGTGGGGCTTGGCGGGCGGTCGAGCATGTTTCGTGATGCGGTGATCGGCAAGTACGGCGAATATTCGTCGTTAGCAGCGGTATGCGACATAAATGAGGGGCGCGTTAAACTGGCGCAGATGGCTGCGCGTGAAAAAGGGGTTGAAGTTGACGGTTACTCTGCCGCCGATTTTGATCGTATGCTTGCAGAGAAAAAGCCGGACTGTGTAATTGTAACAACCAAAGACAGCACGCATGCTGAGTACATCTGCCGCGCAATGATTGCCGGGTGCGATGTAATTACAGAAAAGCCGATGACGATGGATGCTGAAAAGTGTCAGCAGATCATTGACACACAGAAGCGTACCGGCCGTAATTGCACGGTGACGTTCAACTACCGTTATGCAGCCCCCCGCACGCAGGTCAAGGAACTCTTGATGTCCGGTGTAATAGGAAATGTGCTTTCGGTGGACTTTGAATGGCTGCTGGACACAAAGCACGGGGCTGATTATTTCCGCCGCTGGCATCGCAACAAAAGCAATTCGGGCGGTTTGCTTGTGCATAAGGCCACACATCATTTTGATCTTGTCAACTGGTGGCTGTCGGACGTGCCAGAATCCGTCTATGCCTCCGGAACGCGCTCGTTCTACACGCCTGAAACAGCGGCGCGCTATGGCCTGACAAACCGCGGAACGCGCTGTGTGGAGTGTCCGGAAAAGAGCCGTTGCTCATTCTGTCTCGATATTGAGGGGAACGAGAAACTCCGTCAGCTTTATCGAGAGTGCGAGCAGTATGACGGTTATTTCCGTGACAAATGTGTGTTTAATCCTGAGAACGGCAAAAATTTTGAACCGGGAGTGGATATTGAAGACACCATGGCGCTGGTGGTGAATTATGCCGGCGGGGCACGCCTGAACTATACTCTGACAGCCTATTCCCCGTGGGAAGGGTATGCAATAAACTTCAATGGTACTGCCGGGCGTCTGCAGTTCACCACCTGCGAGACCACCTATGTGAACGGGGATGGAACTACGCCGGGAGAGCTATTGCGTGAGGGCAGCTCGATAAAGATATTTCCGCACTGGAGCAATGCGTATTCACCGGAGCTGAAGACCTCCAAAGGCGGACATGGCGGGGCGGATCCTGTATTGCTCGACTACATCTTTGATCCATCCGCCGGAGAAGATCCTCTAATGCGTAAGGCTGACCAGCGGGCGGGCGCGTATTCGATTCTTTGCGGGGTGGCCGGGAATGAGTCCATGCGCACCGGCAGTGTGGTCCGTATAGACAGTCTTGTGCAGGGCATCGGACGGCCGGATTATCCGCCCATGCCGACTGTGGCCGATCCGCTGACGCTGAAGCCCGCAGAACCGGCTTCGCCCTGAGGGCGATGCAGGGCAGGCTGCAGCGGGTGGGTGCAACCACAAAGACATAGAGCGCAAAGAGAGAGTTCTGTGGAGTGTGGAGAACGTCCAACATCGAACATTCAACATAGAATGAATAGGGACAGACAAGAATGGCGATAGCATAAGCACATTTGACGGCTACTCATTGAAACGGCTCTCACAACATCATGGGGTCTCTCTCTCCCGTCCGCTGACCTTCCTCCTACGCCAAGCCTCCGGCGGACAAGTGGTCGGCGAGCGTTACCAAGACAAAACTTTTGAAAACCTCTCTAATCAAGATATGAGCTTATGCTAGCGCCATTCGGGGACAGACAACTTATTGGCCATAAAACCGGGGGTTTATTGGCAAAAAACGCTTTTCGGGATGTATCAACTGTCTTTTTGTACAAAAATGTAAACAAAGCGCATGATGCTGATAGCTTGTCTGTCCCTGTTTTCTCCTGTTTTCTTTCTCAACAGTGCTTGAAAAAATGCGGTTATATGTTATGTTACCCATAGAAGAGGACAGGGATCTGCAATTGTTATACAGGTGATCAAATGAAACGGTTTTTAATAGCAATATTGGCTTTCAGCCTGATGAGCTTGATTTCCGCGGCAGGTTCTGAACGGGGAGGCGGGCGCGGCAATCAGGTGTCGCCTGAAACTGCCGTTGAAGAGGCGTTGAAAAGGATAATTCTGCCGGAGGTGTCTTTTCGCCAGGCGCACATTCAGGATGTGATTGCATTTCTGATTGAGTCCAGCATAGAGCAGGATCCGGAAGGGCGGGGTGTGAATATTGTCTTGAATTTGAACGCCGGACCTTCTGCACGAGAGGGGGCCAAACGGCAACAGCAGCAGACATGGCTTTTCGGTCCGGCTGTGCAAGCGCAGCCTGTCGGACCGCAGCAGGAAGTGCCGCTGGTGACTTTCAGTGCCCGGCGGATTACACTGCATGAGACGCTGCGCATCGTCACCCAGTTGACCAATCTTAAATACCGCGTACAAGGCAACGTGGTGTTCGTTGTTCCGCATGATGCACCGGACGGCGAGATCATTGTGCGCATTTACGATGTGCTTCCGGTGATAGAAACCCGCGTGCGGCAATTGTCACAAGAGCTGCAACTGCGCAGGTGATTTCTCTGGGTTCAATTGTTCCTTTTCGGGAATATTTTGTGTTTACATATGCTTGGTTCGTATCTATATTCCTGATCAGGAACATGAATAATATAAGAAACAGTAAAGAGTTAGGGGCGGTAATTCGTTACGAGCGCAAGCGATTAAAGGCTACGCAAAAAGAGCTTGCGATGGCTGCCGGTACCGGTTTGCGCTATATTATTGAACTGGAACGGGGGAAGCCAACGGCTCGTATAGAGGGTGTTTTCAAAGTGCTGAATGCTCTTGGATTGAACGTGCAGATTGATATTAAAGGAAGTGCTACAGGCGATAAAGTACAATGAGCGTGCTGAATGTCTATTTGAATAGCCAGCGGGTAGGGGTGCTTGAGCAGGATTCTGCCGGCATGTTGAGCTTCACCTATGCGGATGAATGGCTGAAGCATGATGTGGCCATTCCGGTTTCCCGAATGCTTCCCTTGTCTTCGGAGACCTACGGCAATAAGCATTCGCGCCCGTTTTTTGCAGGTGTCCTTCCTGAAGAAGGGCCTCGTGCAATAATCGCCAGGATTCTTGGAATAAGTGAGGGTAACGATTTTGCAATGCTGGAACGTATCGGCGGCGAATGTGCCGGGGCTGTCAGCGTTTTGCCAGCCGGGGTGGAGCCCGCTCCCTTGGAGCGGCTGGTTCGAGTGCTTGATAAAAATGAGTTGACGGCCATCGTTGAAGAGTTACCGCGTCGTCCGCTGATGGCGGGAACTGAAGGGGTACGGCTTTCGCTGGCGGGAGCTCAGGACAAACTTCCGATTGTGCTGGATGGAAACAAAATTGCATTACCGCTGGGCAATACGCCAAGTACGCATATTATAAAACCCGAACCGGAGCGTTTTTCCGGTCTGGTCAATAATGAGGCCTTCTGCATGGCGCTTGCCCGCAGTGTGGGCATGAGTGTGCCTGAAACGGAAATGCGCTTGATAGGCGGAAAACCGTCCATAATTGTCACCCGTTATGATCGGAAGCCGGGACTTGACGGTATTATCCGACTGCATCAGGAAGATTTCTGTCAGGCTCTTGGCTGTCCACCTGAGCGAAAATATCAACAGGAGGGCGGTCCGACGGTTAGAGGCTGTATAGGGCTTTTGCGAGAGTGGTCTTCTGCCCCCGTGCTCGATATAGCAGCCTTTGTTGACGCCTTGAGTTTTAATATACTGATCGGCAACGCGGATGCCCATTCGAAAAATTATTCCATACTTTACGCAGATGGCGCAAGGCGTTTGGCTCCGCTTTACGACCTTGTATGTAACCTGGTATGGCCTGATTTGTCGAAACGCCTGGCAATGAATATAGGGCATGCCAGAAGTGTTAATGACCTCAATCCTGCGCATTTCAAAAAAATGGCAGAAGAATGTGAATTGGGGTGGCCGATGGTGCGTGAGCGTATTCAAAATCTTGTCAGAAAAGTCTCTGCTGCCGTAGACGATTTGAACTTTACGCCATTGAGTGCAGATGGAATGACGGAAAGGATCAGAGATCAGATTCAGCAAAGGTGCAGGAAGCTACAGGGCTAGAGAGGCGGCAGCGGTGAGTTGAGTGCTTCAATAATGGCGGGCTGCTGTTCGTTGAGGCTGTCGATTTCCGCCTGCCAGAAGGCGCCTGAACCCCAGTCGGGGGCCAGCCGTGAAAAACCGCCGTCGTATTGCTGGCGCGCACACCATGCCAGATAGTGAATCATGCGCATAAAGCGTAAAGGTTCAATTAACCGCAAGTGGGCGTGATTGAACGTGCGGAATGTCTCGTAACCTTCCAGCAGCATGCCGGCCTCGGAGGCGGCATCGTGCAGGCGGCCCGGCAGCAGCATCCACAGATCCTGCACGGCGGGGCCGTCGGCCATATCGTCAAAATCAATCAGCGAGAGCGGTTCATCCGGCCGCCAGATCATGTTGTTTTTGTGGCAGTCACCATGAATTCTGATCGTTTCCACATTTTCAAAAAGCGGGGTTATGATTTCGAGGACATTGTCAACCGTCTCTTCGAAGCGGTCATAGAGATCGGCCCGGCCGATGTGATCATCAAGCAGATACTGGATATGATCTTCGGTTGAGGCGTTAGGAGCCATCAGAATGCGGTCGCGCGTATTGTGTCGTGCGCCGACGACGTGCATGCGCGCCAGCAGGCGGCCGATTTCGCGCCATTGTGCAGCGTTGGGCTCATCCAGTGCGCGTCCGCCGCGTTTTGGAAAGACGGCGAAATACATGCCGTCGCTGCATTGCAGAGAGTTGCCGTTGGTGCATGGTAAAGGGGCGATGACCGGCAGTTCATCGTTATGCAGTTCGAGCAGAAAATCCTGTTCATCCTGGAGGGCCTCGGGACTCCAGCGTCCGGGCCGGTAGAACTTGGCCACCACCCGGTCGCCGTCTTCGAGTTCCACTTCGTAGACGCGGTTGATATAGCTTGTCAGCGGGCGGCAGAGGCTGGTGCTGCGCCGGCCGAGCGCGGCCTCAACGAGGTCCAGCACATGTTCCGGATCCAGATGCGAAAAGTCACTTAATTCCGGTGGCACTGTTATGTCATTCAAAACGGGTATCTCCTTATTCAACCGAGTCACTTGCAAAACCAGTTTTGCAAGTGTAGTGTTCAGGTGTCAGAAAGGAGATGGCTGTTTTGCCGCTCTTTGTGCATTCCTGAACCCTGAACCCTGAAACCGGCATTTGCGGCACTCTGAACCTAAAAAGACCATTTGAAATGCCCTGCGTGCTTCTCGCCTTTTCAATAGGTTCAATCAACACAATAGCCTTAATTGCGTGGCACAGCAAAGGGAAACCGCAGGCTGGAGACCGCAGACTGCAGACTGCAGACCGCAGACTTTATCTCGACAGCGGCGGTGGAAGATGGTATTCCACAGCCCCTATGGCCTTGTTAAGTCTAAAGAATGTCAGTCTCAGTTATGGCGGACACCCCTTGCTCGATGATGTTGAATTACACATCGAACGGGGTGACCGCGTTTGTCTGCTGGGGGTCAACGGCGCGGGTAAAAGTTCGATGCTGAACGTGCTTGCCGGACAGGTGCAGCCGGATGACGGGGAGGTGGTGTGCTCATCCGGTATGCGGGTGGCGATGCTGCCGCAGCAGGTTCCGGCGGGCATCAGGGGGTGCGTTGAGGAGATTGTGCTTGGCGGATTACGCGATGGTGCAGCAGATGCACGTGATGCCGCCATGACGATCAGCCGTCTGCAGCTTGATCCGGCGGCCGATTTTGCGAGTCTTTCGGGCGGAATGCAGCGCCGCGTGCTGTTGGCGCGGGCGCTGGCGGGTGCGCCGGATCTGGTGCTGCTGGATGAACCGACCAATCATCTTGATGTGGATTCAATTGATGCGCTGGAGACCTATCTGACTAGATACTGCCGGACTTTTCTGTTTGTCACGCACGACCGCGCATTTTTGCGGCGGCTGGCATCGCGCATTGTCGAGCTTGATCGCGGGCATCTGTATGATTGGCGGTGCGATTATGACACTTTTCTTGTACGGAAAGCGGAGGCGCTGCATGCGGAAACCAGGGAGTGGGAACGGCTGGACGAGCGGCTTGACAAGGAGGAGGCGTGGCGCCGGCAGGGGGTGAAGGCGCGGACGTGCCGTAATCAGGGGCGGCTGAAGGCTCTGGAGGCACTGCGGCAGGAGCGGCGGCAGCGCCGTGAACGTACCGGCACGGCCCAAATGTCAATTGAGGCCGCCGGGCGCACCGGGCATGTTGTGCTCAAGGCCGAGGGTGTTACTTTCGGGTATAACGGTCATCCGTTGATCCGTGAGTTTTCAACGGTGCTGACGCGCGGTGACAAAGTCGGTATTCTCGGTCCGAACGGCTGCGGCAAAACAACGCTGGTGCGTTTGCTGCTGGAAAACGGTGCGCGGGGCGGGCCGGCTGCCGACAGCGGCAGAATTATTCACGGCACAAATTTGCAAATTGCTTATTCAGATCAATTCCGCGCACAGTTGGATGACGAGCTAAGCCTGGCGGAGAACATTGCCAAGGGGGAGGAGTTTGTCACAATTCAGGGATCGCGGCGTCACATTGTCGGTTACCTGCAGGATTTTCTGTTTTCACCGGAAGCGGTGCGGCGTAAAGTGAAATCGCTTTCAGGCGGGGAGAAGAGCCGTTTACTGCTGGCGCGGTTGTTCGCGCAACCGTCGAATGTGCTGGTGCTGGATGAGCCGACGAATGATCTTGATCTGGACACGCTTGAGTTGCTTGAAGAGCAGATTGCTAATTATCGCGGCACGGTGCTGATTATCAGTCATGACCGCGCATTTCTCAACAATACGGTAAGCAATGTGTGGGTATTTGAGAAACATTCGCCGGATCTGCCGTATAAATGGCTGGGGGACGCTGAAGGCTGGTATGTTAATGGTTATGTTGGCGGCTATGATGATTGGGCGGCGCGGCGGGTGCTGCCGCCGGTGGCGGCGGAACCGAAAAAGAGCGCACAACGTTCCCGTCAATCGGACAAGCCTAAGCCGTTGAGTTATCAGCAGCAGCGGGAATTGAAGGCTTTGCTACGCAGAATTGAGCAATTGGAGGGCGAGCAGACGCAGTTGCATGAGCGATTTGCCAATGCAGATTTCTATCGCGGTTCTTCGGATGAGATTGTTGCCGCGCGTGAGCATGATGAAGCGCTGAGCACCGAACTGGCGCAGATCTACCGGCGCTGGGAGGAGCTGGAGCGTTGAACGTTGAACGTGAAATGTGGAGAGTTGAGCGTGGGAAGAGGGATTTAGAACGTCCACCATCGAACGTCCACCATCGAATGCAGAATGGGGATGGGGAACTTGGGAGAATAAGACTGCAGACTGCAGACTGAAGACAGAAGATGCTTAAACGACCTGAAATATTGGCGCCGGCCGGTGATATGACGATGTTGCAGGCGGTGCTTGATGCCGACTGCGATGCGGTTTATCTGGGGCTGGACCGTTTTAATATGCGCCGGATGGCAACGCGTAATTTCTCTTTAGAAACGCTGCCGGAGGCCTCCCGGCGCTGCCGCAGCCGGCAGGTACGCTGCTATTTGACACTCAACAGCATCCTGTTTGAACACGAGCTGGCAGAGTGCCGCGAAGTGCTGCAAGCAGCCAAGCCTTATATTGATGCGGTGATTGTCGCCGATTGGGCGGCGATTGAAATCTGCCGGGAACTGGCTATTCCTTTTCACATCTCGACCCAAATGTCATGTTCAAACAGCGGAGCAGCCCGGTTTCTCAAGGCACAGGGCGCGCAACGGATTGTTCTGGCCCGTGAATGCACACTGGAAGAAGTGGCACAGATTGCGCAGCGCGCCGCTATTCCGGTGGAGGTGTTTGTGCATGGTGCGGTTTGTGTGGCGGTGAGCGGCCGCTGTCTGCTTTCGCATGAGGCCTATGGATATTCGGCCAACCGCGGCGAATGCCGTCAACCCTGCCGGCGTGAGTTTACCATTAACGAAATACGCGAGGGCGCAGATGCGGATGCGGAATTCAAGGTTGGTGCGCATACGGTGTTGTCTGCGCGTGATCTATGTTCGCTGCCGTTTGTGGACCGGCTGATGGCGGCCGGCGTCGCCGCTTTCAAGATCGAGGGCCGTGCCCGCAATCCTGAATACGGTGCAACTGTCGTGGCGGCCTACCGCCGGGCGGTAGAGGCGGTGCTGGAGGGAGCCTTTACCGAGACACTGGTGGCAGAGCTTGTGGAATCCTGCGCCACGGTATATCACCGTCCTTTCGGAACAGGACTTTATCATGGCCGTCCCGGAACCGGCCAGTTTGCCGACACCACCGAAAATCAAGCTACCATGCGCAAGCTGCATACCGGGATTGTGCTTAACTATTACAGCAAGGCGCAAGCGGTGCAGATTCAGATTCAGGATCAGCCGGTTGCCATCGGGGATACGATCGCCATTCATGGCCCGAAAACCGGAATTGTCTCTTTGACAATCGGTGAGCTGCGGCGTGATGATGAGTGCTGTACGCGGGCCGAGAAAGGAACCTGGGTGACGCTGCCATGCCGGGAACGCGTCCGTGCGGGCGATAAGGTGTTTATTGTCGGGGAGGTTTGAGGCTGGAGATTTTGGGCCGCAGACAGAAATGAAGGGTGCCGGTGTAAGCTGTTTTGCATACGGCAAGCATGCTGAATATTATGAAAACATTGCTTAGAGAGAAATCGGGGCAGGTAGTGTGGCTGAGCGGTGCGAGCAGCGGTATCGGTTTTGCGCTGGCGGAGCTACTGTTGCAGAAAGGTTTCCGGGTGGCTGTTTCGGCGCGGCGCAGAGAACCGTTGCAAAAGCTGGCTGCCGGTGCGCCGGATTCTGGTGCTGTGTTGCAACTGCCGTTGGATGTGACCGACCGCGAAGCGCTTGCCACCGCCTATCAGACGTTGTGCAGTCAATGGCAGGTGCCTGATCTGGTGATTGCGAATGCCGGGATCAGCATACACATGGAAGCGGCGGATCTTGATTATGCTAAACTGAAACAGATCAATGAAGTCAATCTGTTGGCCGCTATGAGTATGCTGCAGCTTCCGGTTCAGGACATGTTGCAGCGCGGTTCGGGCTATCTGGCGGGAGTTGCCTCTGTGGCCGGTTACCGCGGGTTGCCGCATGCGGCGGGCTACGTGGCAAGCAAGGCCGGATTGATCGCTTTTCTGGAAAGTCTGCGGTTTGATCTTGAACCGCACGGCATTGCGGTAAGTGTGATTAATCCCGGATTCGTTAAAACACCGCTGACGGAGCGTAACCGTTTTCCCATGCCGTTTATTATCTCTGCCGAAGCTTCGGCGCGGGCGATCTGGCGCGGATTGAAAAAAGGGCGGATGGAAATTCATTATCCTCCTGCGCTGAGTCTGCTGTTGAAGTTCATGCGGCTTCTGCCGTACCCGTTGTATCACGTGTTGGTGCGCACCGGTACAAAGGGCCGACATCAGGGGAAGGTTGAAAACTAAAGACCACCTGAACTTGCAGAGAGAGAAGACTGAACGAAGCTTAATCTTTGCGGTTGCATAGTGTAAGCAGAAAGCATTATGGTAATGGTTAAGACGAAACCGGATCCGGTTAGACAGAGCCGTTCTTATGAAGCTGGACTTATTACTTTATGCTATGAGTTTCTTAACAAAAGTTTTTTCATCTTACCAACGAAGAATTGAAGTGCTGATCTGGTTTACGGTAATTGTTGCGGTTTTACTGCCGCTTAACCGAATTTGTGCGGGGGATTTTCCGTTACAGAATTTTGCGGTTATCGAACATGTCAATCTGTCCGGCGAGTGGCGGTTTATGCGTGACGGCGCTGATCGCGGCATTGATGAAAGCTGGTATGAGGCAGGTGCAAAGCGTGATGACTGGCGGGCGGTTGCCGTACCGGGCATCTGGGACAATGCGCCCGGCAGCGTCGGCATGCCGGTCTATGATGGAATCGGCTGGTTTGCGGTAACCGCCACAGTTCCTGAAGACTGGGATGAGAACACGGCGTTGGTGATGCTGGGCGCGATGCATGTAACCGATGTGTGGATTGACGGCAATTGGCAAGGGGTTCACCGTGGCGGTTATACGCCGTTTATTTTTGATATCACCGACAATGTAATCCCCGGCAAAACGGTAGAGCTTACCTTTCGCATTGATAATACTCTAGATAACACGACGGTTCCGTCCCGCGGGCTGGGCTGGCAGAATTACGGCGGGCTTTACCGGGAGGTATATCTTGTGCATCTGCCGCGGGTGAGAATAGCGTTTCCGGCCGTAGAAACGGTTGTCACCCCTGAACAAAATGTCCGTCTGCATTTTACGGGAACGCTGCGCAACCTTTCCGGTGAAGATTTCAGCGGGGAGGTTCACGCTGAGCTGCGGGCGGATGACCGTGTTATAACCGAAACTGCATTGGAAACCGCCGTGGCGGCGCGGGCCGCGGGGCGGATTGCGTTTGAAATGGAAGTTGAAACGCCGCGTTTGTGGAGTCCGGATGATCCCTATCTGCATGAGTTGGTGATCAGTTGGCGGTCCGTCGGTTCCGGTCATCAGCCTGCGCCGGCGAAAAGAAACATGACACTGCGCATTGGTCTGCGTCAGATCAAGATCAGTGGCGGCCGTTTTATTTTAAATAACGAACCGTTATGGTTGCAGGGATTCGGTCAGCATGAAGATGCGCCGGATTACGGCCCCTGTCTGCCGCCGGAGATGCTGCGCCGTGATCTGGAACAGATGCGGCAGTTTGGCGCGAATGCCGTGCGCGCCGGGCATTATCCTTTTCACCCGCGTTTTTACAATTATTGCGATGAACTCGGACTGTTGGTATTTACGGAGATTCCCGTCTGGCAGGTTGGTGCAAGAGTGGTAAATTCAGCCGATGCCTGGAGGCAATGGCTGGAACCGCAGCTTTCGGCGATGATTCACACCTACCGTAATCATGCTTGCATTTTTGCGTGGGGGATTTCGAATGAAACCCGCGGTGGGGTTGATGAATATTTCCGGCGCGCAACGGAACATGTGCGTGGAATTGATGCCACGCGACCGGTGACCGCGGTTATTGATTCCACCCGTGATTTATCCTCCGATGCGCTTTTTGATTTTTCCGCCCGTAACCTGCATTACGGCTGGTATCATTCGCGTGAAGTATATGAATTGCGCACTCAGCTTGAACGGGTGCTTGAAGCCGCGGAGGGGCGTCCGCTCTGGGTTGCCGAAACCGGCGGCCACGCGCGGCGCGGCAATCTTTCGGGCGGATATGGTGATCACTCGCGAGGATCAGAAACTTATCTGGACCGTCTGTTGCGTTTTTCTTTCCAATATAACGCCGTTCATTCTGTTCAGGTGGCTGGGGTAAGTGTCTGGACATGGTCTGATTTTTCCCGCAGAAACCGTACTGAAGCACACGGCATCCTTGACGGACGGCGAGATCCTAAACTGCCCGCCTACAGTGTGCGGAATCTGTTTGAAGGGGATTTGCGTGCATTCATCATTGAAGAACAAAACCTATGTGCCGGCGGTGATGTCTGGAAAGCCGGATTGCACCTTTTCAATCCGTATGAGAACAGCGGCGCGCTTCTACATGCGCGTTGGATTATTCGACATGGGGAGGCGGTGCTGGCGGAAGAGCGTATCTCATTCAGTGCCACCGGCGTTCGCGGCGAGCCGATCGGCGATGTTGAATGGAAGGTGCCGGAGAACGCCGAGGAAGGCTTGTATGAATTCTGGATTGAGCTGACCGATGCGGATGGTAACCGGCTGCATACCAACAGTGCTTATTTCGATGTCGGGCAGCCGTCGCGTCCGGGGATGCTGGCCGCAAGAATGACGGATGACAGAGTTTTCGCCGGCAGCGTCTGGCTGGAGCAATCGGGTATACGGATCCCTGTCTACCGCTTTCCCGGTCTGCTGCTGCCGCTGCCGGAGGGCCGGCGGCAAATGATTTTCCGTAACAGCCGGGGACAAACATTTGAAACCTCTGTCGAAATTAATGCCGGACGTGTTACAACTTTGGATTTAGCTTTTGAGTGAGATGATGGATCATTGAATGAAAAGACAGCGAATATATCGTTGGTGGCCGTTATTGCTGATGCTGGCATGGGGTGCCTTTGTTTTTGTGCATCCATTTGATGATGATGAATTCCAGCATGCCAATTTTGCCTGGCTGATTTCTGAAGGGCAGCGGCCGTTTGTTGATTTTTTTGAGCATCATTTTCCGGCCTGGCATGCCGTCACCGCCCCGCTGTTTTGGGTGGGAGCGGCGCCATGGCTGCTTTTTGTTGTGCGTCTTTTGAATGCCGGCTGCGGCTTGGCGGTACTGTATGTGATTGTTCGCACAGCACGACGTCTTGGTGCCGGGAAGGCTGCCGCGGCCATGGCGGCAGTATTGCTGGCGGCGGTGCCGATGTTTTTGTTCAAGATGAGTGAAGTCCGCCCTGAACCGCCGGCGGTATTGTTGTTGTCGTTGGCAACCTGGTGGATGCTGGAGCCGGAAGCGTTCCGGTTGCGGATTCCGCGTGAATTTGCGGCGGGGTTTGCGATAGGGCTGGCTGTGTTGTTTTCGTTTAAATATATTTTCCCCGCGGCGGGTGTTGCCGCGGCCTGGATTGTTTTGAACAGAGGCAAAGGGCTGCCGCGCTTTATGGCCGGTGGTCTGCTGCCGCCGCTGCTGATGTTTGCAGTCATGGCGGGCATGGGCATTTTTGTTCCGGCAATCGAGGCTGTCGTTCTACTGGCACTTGACTGGCGGTACCGTTTTTCCCCGTCCGGCTATCTGTTGGAGGCTTTTGAAACGGCGGGCCTGCTGTTGGCGCTTGGGATAACGGGGATTACGGTATTGGTAGGCGGCAGTGCGGAGAAGCTCAGGCGTGAGGGTGCGGCGTTGACGCTGATATCTGGCGGTGCGTTGGCAGGCATACTGCTGGTGCCGGTGCCGCACCGTCAGACATTTCTGCCGATGTTCCCGCCGCTGGCTGTTGCGGCGGCTGTGTTGCTGCAGCGTTTTGCTGAAGCATTCAGTAACCGGAAACATGCGGTTGCGGCCGGAGTCATGTTGCTGGCGGGCGGTTTGCTGCCGGCGGCGGATGCACTTACGCGTAATCTGGAGCATTCCCCGCGAGAGGATCTGGCATTGATTCGCCGGGTCGAGGCCATTGCCCCCGGGGCGGTCTTTGATGGACGCCGGCTGCTTTTCTACCGTCCGCATATCGGCCGTCATGCCTGTATGCACGACGAGATATTGGCGATGATTGATCATGACAAGTATGCCAATGAAGTCACCTCCGGCCTGATTGCGGCATCTTTTCCGCCGGTAATTTATGATTACCGCGTAAAAAACATGCCGCCGGCAATCTTGCATTTTATTGATGAACATTATGTTCCTTTAGACGACAGCGGCATTTATGTTCCCGGGATCCGTCTTGACCGGGCTGCTTTTGCCGGCGGGGAAGTCTTGGTCACGTTGCCGGTTAGTGGAGTTTACCGTATCGATTGGCGCGGGGGCGGTGTTTATCTTAATGATAAGCCGGTTGAGCAGGGAGAATTTATCAAACTGACCGGCGGAGAGCACGCAGTCCGGGCGGTTGGCTTTGTCGACCGCTTCGGAATAACCCTGATGGAGTATCTGCCGTGAATGCGCAACAACAAACAGGACAGGAGTCATCGTTTATAAATATGGCTTTTTTCGCTGTTATCGCCGCGGGCTTGCTGCTGTTTGCGGTCTATCACGTCGCGGTTACCATGTTTTTTCCCTATCCGTTGACATACACCGAAGGGGTTGTGGCGGCCGGCATTGAACGTTATGTGGCGGCCGCGGAAACACTCTATCCTCCGATTAGTGAACATCCGCCTTGGCTGCATACTCCTTATCCGCCGCTGTTTTATCTGCTGAGCAGTCTAGTGAACCGGGGCGGTGTGCCGCCATTGCAAGCCGGGCGTCTGGTGTCGTTGGCGGCATTTCTGGCGGCAGCAACTGCTTTGGCACTGCTGGCACAGCAGCATGGCGTAAAGCGGCAATATGCGCTGCTGGCAACGTTGTTATTCATCTGTTCGCCGATAGTGCTGCGGCTGAGTGCTGTCGCGCAGGTTGACATGACCGGATTGGCGCTGGCGCTCTGGGCACTGCTGGTGTTCCGGCGCGGCGGGCTTGTATCGGTCTGCATGGCGGGTATTTTGTGTGCCGGTGCAATGCTTGCCAAACCGCTGTTTATTGCCGCTCCGTTGGCCTGCTTTATTTCCGCCTGCCTCTCCGGTAAGCGTGTTGCGGCGGTGTTTTCTGTTGCACTCGCGGCAGGGGTTGTGGCGATTCTTGGCGTGACCGGTATTTTTCGTAATCCGATCGGTTTCCTGTTCCATCTGGTTTACTTCAACCGTCTGCCGCTGAGTGCCGTCGCGGCGTTTGAAATCAGCGCAAGAGTCATAGCAAGACACATTCTGCCGGCCGTTTGTTTTATGCTGTTTGCAAGCACCCCGGTGTCCGGGACCGGCTTACTGCGCAAAGCCGGATTGGCGGCCTTGATTGCTCTGCCGCTTACCGCTAAAACCGGTGCGGACGGACATTATCTGCTGGAGCTGATTGCCTTGGCTTCGTTCAGTACCGCAGTGGTGTTGTCCCGCATTAAGCGGCCATTCTCAAACATAGCGGCATGGTGTTTGACCGTCCAGTTGCTGCTGTTTATTCCATTGAATCCGGCACCGGTCTTTACCCGCACGTATGGGCAGGAGCTGATCGAGGCCGGCAGTGCCGCGTTGACTCCGCGTGCTGCCGACCGTGAGGTCGGTGATGCTGTCAGTGCTGTTATCAAGGGTACGGACGGACCTGTATTATGCCAGGATATCGGCTATCTGGTAACTGCCGGAAAGCCGATAACATTGCAACCTTATCAATTTGCCCGGCAGCAGTGCACCGGAAGATGGAATGATGCGCAACTGGTTGAGCTGCTGGCGACGGGGTATTTTGAGCTGATCATCATTAAGTTTGATGCTTTTGCCGGGGACGAATCAGAATACTTCAGTCCGGCGGCTATCAGGGCGATGCGTGAAAATTACAGCCTGCTGCGCCATATCGGTCCATACTATTTACTGGAAAGGGAGTAAGCGTAGAGAGCTTAGTGCTTAGCCGGAACTATTCACCAGCAGGGGTAAGGAGTCGCGCCAGATACCGAGCAATGTATTGATCCGGCAACCGCTGGCGCGGCCGGTTAGTCTGGGGTGGTGCTGTACCGGCAGTTCAGCTATCCGAAAGCCGCGGATAGATGGTTGGCAGAATATCTCGAGATAGATGGCCCCTCCGGATGACTTCAACGATAAAGATTCGATCACTTCGCGTCTGAAAACCTTCATTCCGCAATTTAAATCTTTCAAGCGGGTACGGTAGAGGGTACGCGCCAGCCGGCTTCCGCAGCGTCCAAGCATGCGCCGTAATACAGAATCAGCGCGGGGGTGCCTGACTCCGGCGGCGATGTCGGCATCAGGAAGCAGGGAGAAGAGTTTTGCCAGATCCCCGGCGTCAAACTGTCCGTCACTGTCCATGATTGCGACAGCATCACAATACTTAACTGCCGCCAGCCCGGTGCGGATAGCTGAGCCATATCCACGGTGATGAGCGCATCTGATCAGCCGCAGCGCGTCCCATTCGGCCGCCATTTGCTTAATAATGTCGCCGCTGCCGTCATTGCTGCCGTCATCAACCGCCACCACCTGTATGTCATATTGTTGTAAAGGGCACAGCGCATCGCGCAGATTGTACAGAACGCTCCGCAGGCATCCGGCTTCATTATACACCGGTAAAATAACGGCTGTTTTCATACAAAGATGCTATTAACGTACAACAATGAATGCAGGATACCGGTCAGGGCGTCAAGGGAATTGTGGAATATTCAATCGATGCGGGCGCATCTGCGAATTGGTGCATACTTCATACTGTTTTTGTATTAGAAGTGATATCTTCGGAAAATGAGTTGGTACATTGTTCAGTACAGCAACGACATACAGGAGAAAAATGGTCCCACGGATGGGAAGCCCGTCCGTGGGTTATCATTCCCCATCCCCCATCGGCGATAACGTGCTCTCCGCACATGGGTCAAGAGATCCGAGTGTAAGAGTACGTGTACGAGTAAGGGGCTTCCGGCCCGCATGGTCCTACCGTACTCCTACACATACTCGTA
>PXDI01000156.1 GCA_003565095.1 PVC group bacterium
ACACTATTAAACGCCCCGACACTGGCCGTGCGCGTAGAGAAACCGCCGGTTGCCATAGTGGCAAAAGCATGGCAGACAGCATCAAACAAAGTCATACCGCCGAGCATCAGCAAACCGGTCTGCAGTATGCACAACAGAACATACACCGCCCACAGCAGCTTGGCCGTAGTGGCAATGCGCGGAGTCAGGCGGTCCTTGGAAGGCCCCGGCATTTCCGCACGGTAAATCTGCATCCCCCCCACTCCCAGAAAAGGAATAATCGCCACGCAGAGAATCAGCACGCCCATGCCGCCAAAAAAATGCGTCAAAGCGCGCCAGAACAGGATTCCGCGTGGCACACTTTCAAGATTGGTCAGCACCGATGCACCGGTAGTTGTCAATCCCGACACAGACTCAAAGAAAGCCGAGACCGGCTGACTGATAACCCCGGAGAAGATATACGGCAAAGCGCCGGCGAGCCCGGCGGCCAGCCAGCCGAACGTTACAATGCCAAAACCGTCGCGGCGCGACAATTCCACCGGCACACGCGTGAGCGACCACATGATACCGCCGGTCAGAAATACGCTCAGTGCCGACCATAACAGCGCCATGCGCACTTCCGGCGGATCGTCATAGCCCCAGGCAACCCCCATACAGGCCAGCATGGCAAAAGCCAGCACCATCAGCATAAAGGATATCAAATGTAAAACAGCCCGTGTATTCATCCCGGCAGCCCAATCTATTTTTTAAACATCGCCACAACCCGGTCAACACACTTCAGTTCAGTAAAGATCGCCAGCCGGTCACCGCCCTGCAGCACAAAGTCACCGCCGGGAATAATCACCTCCCCGTTGCGCTGCACCAGCGCAACCACGGCACCGTCCGGCAAAGGCAGCTTGCGCAGCGAATAACCGCACCATTTACTGCTTCCCGGCAAATCCATTTCCAGCAGTTCGGCAGACAGAAACTGAAATGCGGTTGCCGCACGCACATTGCGGCCGCGCACAAAGCGCATAATGACATTAATCATTGAGGAATACGGACTGACCACCCGGTCTAACAGTTTCATATGGCGGATAATCGGCACATACTCGGACTTGCCGACATGCGCCACCGTCCATGATGCACCCATTTTCTTTGCCAGCACGCATGAGACAATATTCAGTTCATCATCACCGGTAGCGGCGGTAAAGGAAGCCCCCGGGCCGATCCCGCACTCCGCCAGAATCTCCTGCTTGGAGGCATCCCCTTTCAACACCAGGGTTCTAATCAGCTCATCCGCCACTTTTTCGGCACGCTCTGCGTCCGGTTCCACCAGCACCACATCATGCCCGTCGAGCTCCATGCGCTTGGCCAGTGTGGCCCCCGTTCCACCGCCGCCCGCAATAATATCCCGGGTAATCCGCGGCCGCGACGGTAAAGCCCAGGTCAACAAGGCGTCCGCATCAGCCAGATGCGTCACAACGTATGCTTCATCTCCAACCCGTAAAGCGGTATCCCCGTGCGGAATCAAAAGCTTATCATCGCGCAAAACGGCAATAAAGCGGGCTCTTGAGAGTATTTCCAATTCACCGCCCAGCTCTGCCAGAGAGTGCTCCAGCAGCGGCGAGTCTTGCTCAATCCGGATACCCAGCGACAAAATCTTCCCGCCCAGCATATCCACCACATCCGAAGCCCCCGGATATCGCAGAATGTCCTGGACTTCATGCGCGCATTCTTCATTCTGGCTTACCAGCAGATCGATACCAACGGCTTTCCAATTCCACTTTGAGGGGGCGATATAGTCAACGTTCACCACCCGCGCCACCTTGGTCGCCACCCCGGCGGCATGCGCATACATGCATGCCAGAATGTTCACTTCGTCGCGATTGGTAACAGCCAGCAGCATATCGGTCTTATCAATGCCGGCTTCATCCAGCATCACCGGACTGCTGCCTTCCCCGCAATAAGTCAGGATGTCCACCTTCGACTCAACCGCTTCCAGCGCCGGCTGACTGATATCCAGCAAAACCACATCGTGCATCATTTCGCATAATGTAACCGCCAGACTCTGACCGGTTGCCCCCGCTCCTATTATCATCACCCGCATTATGACGACTCCTCTCTCAAATAACCCGCATCTAACCACAATCTCCGGCTCCCGCCAAATAAAATCCCCACCCGCCAGACACGGATTGACGGGCGGAAATAATTATATATAATCCGCCGGTAATTCCATATCAGGAGAACATTGACTATGATCAGAGCATGCGACTTGAAACGCGGCAGCATCGTCCAGATCGACGGCATACCGCATATTGCCGAAGAAATGCAGGTGCAAACCCCGTCCGCGCGTGGCGGCGCCACCCTTTACAAAGTGCGCTTCCGTAACCTGCAATCACGCCAGAAACTCGACCGCGCGTTCAAGGGCGATGACGCTCTGGACGAAACCGATTTTGAGCGCCGTGAAGTCCAGTTTCTTTATGCCGACAGCAACGGCTGCACTTTTATGGATATGGAAGACTATTCGCAGTTCTCCATACCGGAGGAAGCACTTGCGGAAGAACGCGCGTTTCTGACCGAAGGACTGGAAGATATCAAGGCGCTGGTATCCAACGGCAGGATCCTGGGGATTGAACTGCCGCCGACTGTCGAAATGGAAATTGTTGAAACCGGCCCGTCGATGAAGGGAGCCTCAGCCACGGCACGCACCAAACCGGCCACGCTTTCAACCGGACATATGATCAAAGTTCCCGAATACATGGCCAGTGGCGAAATAGTTAAGATCGACACACGGACAGGCGCATTCCTCTCGCGCGCCTAATCGCAAGAAAGAATGTGTGAATGTGAGTGGTTTGGATCGGCCATGCACTTAGTTAAGATGGGGCCGCAATGTCCCCGACCCAGCACACTCCCACACTCCCACACTCCCACACGCATTAGGCAGAACAACCAACTGCATCTATAGACATGCAGATTCAGAACAAAACTTATTGACTCGACTCCTGCGCAACCCAGAGCGCGGCGCTGCGCACCAGATCGTTGCTGTTTTCGATATTCAGCTTATCGCGAATATGCGCACGATGGGTTTCAACAGTCTTTGCGCTGATGTGCAGCTTGAGCGCAACCTCCTTGACCGACATGCCATGACCGATTGACTCGAATATTTCCAGTTCACGGTCGCTCAGTGTATCGACGCTGCCGGCGGCCCCGCGCTTTCTGCTATGATTCAGCCGGGCCTGCTCGATTTTCTCCGCTATGGCAGCACTCACATAGGTATCACCGTGAATCACCGTGCGCATTGCCTGCAAAAGCGTTGCGGATTTTTCCGCCTTCATAATGTAGCCATTGGCTCCGGCGCGCAAGGCACGCTGGGCATATAAATCCTCGTCATGCATCGAAAGCACCAGCACCGGAATCCGGATGCCGCGCGCACGAATGGCCTTAATCAACTCGATCCCGTTGCTGGATTCCAGCGAAACATCAACAACGACTAAATCAAACAGCGCCCGCTCAAGTTTGTGCAATGCCTCGGGAGAATTCTCTGCTTCATCAGCAACAGTCAAATCCTCAGCCTGCTCAACAAGCTGAACAATCCCCTGCCGCACTATCGGATGGTCGTCCACCAGCAAAATCCTGCTGACCGCCTCGCCCTTTTGCATTTGCCCTGCTCCCCTCTACCCTATACAGCACCAAATAGGAACCCCGCTGATAATCATGTCTCTGTAACAATATCAGCAACCGCCACACTTTCAACCGAAAATTTCGGAATAAAACAAACGTGCCACCATATCTTGTGCTTGAAAGGCGCATTAACTGCTGATATTGTGCCCTATATTGTAGTGATGATAATTATTGCAGGCCGGTTTCAGCCTGAAACCTTACCGCTATACCGTTTTTATGATTGGATGATTGGTTTTCTATGGCAGAAAAAAAGACGCATATTTATGACGAGAGCAAAATCAAGACGCTCTCATCGCTGGAACATATCCGTGCGCGGACGGGCATGTACATCGGCCGCACCGGCACCGGTGCCCACTATGAGGACGGCATCTACGTCCTGATCAAGGAAGTGGTCGATAATGCCATTGATGAATTTATCATGGGGCACGGCCGCCGGGTCGAAATCAGAATAAAGGACTGTAATGTCACCGTGCGCGACTACGGCCGCGGCATTCCGCTTGGCAAAGTTGTTGAATGCGTTTCCCGGATTAATACCGGTGCAAAATATAACGATGACGTCTTTCAGTTCAGCGTTGGCCTGAATGGCGTCGGCACCAAGGCGGTGAATGCCCTTTCAACCGATTTTCTGGTACGCAGCCACCGTGACGGCAAATATGTCGAGGCGGTTTTCAAACAGGGAGAACTCGTTAAGCAGAAAAAAGGCTCCGCCGGTAATGAAAAGAACGGCACCCTCGTGGAGTTCACCCCCGACCCGGAAATCTTCGGTTCATACGCGTTTCAGGAAAAGCACATTCTGCGGCGGCTGCGCTTTTACAGCTACCTGAACGCCGGCTTGAAACTTATCTATAACGGTGAAGATATCGTATCCGAAAACGGACTGCAGGATCTGATTACCGACGAAAGCCAGTTCGAAATGCTCTACAGCCCGCTGCACTACCGGGATAAAATGCTCGAAATGGCCTTTACCCATACCAACCGCTTCAGTGAAGATTATTATTCTTTTGTTAATGGACAGTACACCACCGACGGCGGCACCCATCTGAGCGCTTTTCGTGAAGGGGTGCTGAAAGCGGTTAATGAATTTTCCAAGAAGCAGTACGACGGCGATGACGTGCGGGAGGGCATGCTCGGCGCGGTCGCCATCCGGCTGAAAGAGCCGGTTTTTGAATCGCAAACCAAAAACAAGCTTGGCAATACGGAAATCCGCTCCACACTGGTGGCGCAAGTGCGCGATGCGGTCGTCGACCTGCTGCACCGCAATCCCAAAACAGCGGAACGGCTGCTGGAAAAAATTGAAGACACCCAGAAACTGCGAAAGGAGCTGCAGACGGTCAAAAAAATGGCGCGCGAGCGCTCCAAGAAAGTATCGATTCGCGTGCCGCAACTCAAGGACTGCAAGCAGCACCTCGACCTCAGCCGCAACAAGGGGACCGAATCGCAGATATTCATCACCGAAGGTCAATCTGCGGCCGGCTCGCTGACGAGCTGTCGCGATCCAAATATCCAGGCGGTCTTCACCCTGAAAGGCAAACCGCTGAATGTCTGCGAATTGAGCCGCGATGCACTTTACAAGAATGTTGAAATCTATAATTTGATGCGCAGCCTCGATATCGAGGAAACGGTTGAGCGGTTGCGCTACCAGCAGGTTATTCTGGCTACCGACGCGGATGTCGATGGACTGCATATCCGCAATTTGATGATTACCATGTTTCTGCGCTTTTTCCAGCCGCTGGTCGCCCGCGGACACCTGCACGTGCTGGAAACACCGCTCTTCAGGGTGCGCAACAAAAAGCAAACCACTTACTGCTATTCAGAAAAGGAGCGCGATGCGGCCATCCAGCAGCTCGGCAAAAGCTGCGAAGTCACCCGCTTTAAAGGACTGGGAGAAATTTCCCCGTCTGAGTTTAAGGCTTTTATTGGAAAAGAAATCAAACTTTCTAAAGTAACGATTGACGACGAGGAATCCGTTCCCGAAATATTGAGTTTCTATATGGGGCGCAATACCCAGGAACGCCGTCAGTATATCATGGATAATCTCGTTATCGAAGAATTGCCGGTATGAAACAGGAACACTACTAATGGCACGCAAACCGCAACAGGAATTCAGCTTTCAGGCAATCAACGAGGATCTGCTGCCCACAGCCGGTCAAGTTGAGCCCGAGACCGGCAGCAAAACAACCAAAAGCAAGGGGCACCAGCCCCCGCGCGTCACTCCCGAGCACCATCTGAAAAACGAGAACGAACCGGGCGGACTGCGGGAAATGGTTGATTTTAATTTCATCCAATACGCCTCATATGTGATTTGCGACCGGGCGATCCCCTATCTGCAGGACGGCTTAAAACCGGTTCAACGCCGCATCCTGCACGCCCTGCACCATATGGATGACGGTCGTTTCATCAAAGTTGCCAATGTTGTCGGCCACACAATGCAATACCATCCGCATGGCGATGCCTCAATCGGTGACGCCCTCGTCGGCCTGACTAATAAACGCTACCTGATTGAAGGCCAGGGGAATTTCGGCAATGTTTTCACCGGCGACCGCGCGGCTGCCTCACGCTATATTGAGTGCCGCCTTACCGATCTGGCGCGCAAAGAAATTTTCAATCGCGATCTGACCGAGTTTGTGCCCAGTTATGACGGACGCAACAAAGAACCGGTCGCCCTGCCCGCCAAACTGCCGCTGCTGCTCATGCTGGGAGCAGAAGGCATTGCCGTCGGCTTGTCCACTAGGATTCTGCCGCACAATTTCAGCGAACTGCTCGAAGCCGAAATGGCGATTCTGCAGAAAAAACCGTTCAAGGTGCTGCCGGACTTTCTGCAGGGCGGGCTGATGGACGCTTCCGAATATGACGAAGGCCGCGGAAAAATCAAGCTGCGTGCAAAGATCGAAGAACATCCCAAACGGCAGGGACTGGTTATCCGGGAAATCCCCTGGGGCACCACCACCGAAAGCGTGATTGCCTCGATTGAAGACGCCGCCCGCAAGAAAAAGGTGCCGGTGCGCGCAATCAATGATTTTACCGCCGCCGACGTTGAAATTGAACTGCTGCTTTCTCCGGGCACCCCCACTGATAAGGCCGTGCGGGCGTTATACGCTTTTACCGCCTGCGAGGTTCCGGTATCCACCAACCTCATCGTCATCCATAACGACCGCCCGGTTGAAATGACCGTTGGCGAAGTTTTGCGCGAAAATGTCAATCAGTTGCTCGACCTGCTCAAACGCGAACTGCTGCTGCGCAAGCATAACCTCGAGGAAGCCTTCCACGAAAAAACTCTTGTGCAGATCTTTATTGAAAACCGCATTTACAAGCAGATCGAGGAATGCACCAGTTATGAAGCGGTTATCGAGGCGGTTTTCGATGGACTGAAACCTTTCAAAAAGAAACTCAAACGCGCGGTCACACGTGAAGATGTGGAAAAACTGCTCGAAGTGCGCATTAAACGCATCTCGCGCTTCGACATCAACAAGAACCGCAAGGATATCGAAGGCATTCTGGCGGAACTGGCACAGATTGAAAAGGATCTGGCACGTCCCAAAGCATACGCGTTGAAATATCTGCGCGGCATCTTGAAAACCTACGGAAAGCTGTATCCACGCCGCACACAAATCACCACGTTTAAAGAAATCGCCGTACGCGAGCTGACCGCCCGCGAACTGAAAATCAGTTATGACAGCGAAAACGGCTATATCGGGCATGCGATTAATGGCGCGGGGGACCCGCTGCTGGAATGTTCTTCGCTCGACAAACTGGTAATGATATGGGATGACGGACGCTACTGCCTGATGCCGCCACCGGAAAAGCAGTTTGTCGACAAAAACCTGCTGTATTGTAACGTGTATGACCGCGAACGTGTAATAACAATGGTCTACACCGATCTTGACTCAGGTTTTACCTACCTCAAACGCTTTAATTTCGGCGGAATGATAATGAACCGTGATTATCAGGCCACCCGCGGAAAGGCCAAAGTGCTTTATCTGAAGGAAGGCACACCCGAAACCCTTTATGTGAAGTACCGCGCCGCTAAACGCCAGCGCATCAATCAGCAGCAGTTTCATCCCGAAGAAGTTGCCGTAAAGGGTGCCAAATCACAAGGCAACCAGATGACCGCCAAGTCAATCTCTGTCATTACCGATACCCGCCCGCGCTGGTGGTCAGATGACGAAGCCTCCCCGCGCGGCGTCACCACCTGATCCCCTGCCCTAATCGCTCAGATGCTTCTTTGTACTACAATCCTTCAAAACGTGTTTTTCTGACAAGTTTTCTCAGTCGTTATCTCCATAAGTTTTATTACGTTCTGTCAATAATTGCGCCCCAGTCTTGGGGCTAATAGTCGTTTCATCAAGTACTTGGAGCTCATTGGTTTTTCTCCCCCAGGAGTTAGGCACTAGGCGCTAGTCGTTAGGAACTTCT
>PXDI01000172.1 GCA_003565095.1 PVC group bacterium
CCCGGAGAGGCTTCTGCACTTGTGGCGCGTCCCTCTTCGACCTGCAACCATTGCCAGGTTGCCCATAAAACTTTTGACAGTACCTATTCTTATTACATCATCCGGCGTCAAGCGCTTCCGCCACCGCTGCCTCAATCAACTCAAGCTCCGCCAGCCTACCCTCTCCCTGCCAGCCGCAGGCCAGATCACCGCTGCCCGGCATAACAATCCTTACCCCGCGCGCTTGCAGCGTCTGCACGTTGGCCTGCGTAGCCGGGGCTTTCCACATGTTCTCATTCATAGCCGGAGCAATCACCAGCGGCGCGCGGCATGCCAGAATTGTGCAGGACAGCAGATCATCCGACAACCCCAGCGCCGCCTTCGCCAGCACGTTCGCAGTACATGGCGCCACTACCAGCACTTCGGCAAATTCCGCAAACGACATATGATCCGGCTTCCATTCCGCCGCTGCCGGGAACATTTCAATGCCGACCGGATTGCGCGATAATGTCCGGAAAGTCAGTTCGTTGATAAACTCACAGGCCCCGGCGGTCATAATCACCCGCACATCATTTCCGCCGCGCACAAAACACCGCACCAGCTCAGCGGCCTTATAAGCGGCAATCGACCCGCTGACCCCCAACACTATCCTACGTTCTTTCATAACGGTCTCTGCTTTCTGCTTTCTGCTCACCGATACCCGCCTCCGCCCGCAACACCCGCAATAATTCAGCGAAGGCCTGCTCTAAATCATCGTTGATAATATTATATTTAAATTCTTCTGCACAGGCCATTTCACCTGCTGCATTCTGCATCCGCCGCTCAATTACCTCGGCGGAATCCTCACCGCGGCATTCGAGCCTGCGGCGCAGTTCCTGTAGCGACGGCGGGCTGATAAAGATGTCAACATATCCGTCACGAACCACCGGCGGGGTTTCCGGGGCGCGGCATTTTTCCCGCACCTGCCGGACACCCTGCACATCAATATCCATCAGCACACTGTGTCCCTGCCGCATGGCATCCGCCACCGTCCTGCGCAAAGTGCCGTACTTGTGCCCATGCACCTCCGCGTGCTCAAGAAACTCCCCGGCGGCAACTTTCTGAGCAAACTCGTCATCCGACAGAAAATAATAATCAATTCCGTGCTTCTCGCGTCCACGCGGTTGGCGGGTTGTGCATGACACGGAATACACGATCCCCTCAAACGCCCCCATCAAGCGGTCACAAAGTGTGCTCTTGCCGGTTCCGGAAGGTGCAGCCACAATTACCAGTAAAGGTTTAGTCATCCGCCTACTCCACGTTTTGAACCTGCTCCCGGACTGTTTCCAGCAGGGTTTTGAAAGCTATCACATTGCGCAGAATTGCGGCATCCGCCGCCTTGGAACCGATCGTATTGATTTCACGGAACAATTCCTGGCACAGAAAGTCAAGAGCCCGTCCAACCGGTTCCGGCTTTTTCATCAGTGCATGCGCCTGTTTCAAATGGCTGTCAAGCCGCACCAGTTCCTCACTGATATCCGCCCGGTCAGCCATGTAGGTAATCTCCCTGATAAACGAAGGATCGTTCCGGGCATCTTGTATTCCGGCTTCCGCCAGCCGCGCCGCCAGCCGTTTTCGCACCCGGACCGGCTGACCGGCTGAGCGCTTCTTAATACGCAGAGCAAGTTCCGCCAGCCGTCTGAACCGCTTATCGATATCTTGCTGAATGGCCGCACCTTCTGTTCTGCGCATCCGGCACAGGCCGTTGAGAGCCTGCTGCAGCGCCTTCAACAAGACAGGGCGGATACTGGCCGGCTCGATTTCAGGAACACTGTAATGCACCACCTCGGGCAGCGCAGCCAAATCACGAATACCGATATCGTCCGCTATTTTCAGTTTGCGCGCGACTTTCCGCAAAGCACCCAGATAACTGCGCGCCAATGCTTCGTCCACCATCGCCGTGCCACGCGGCAGTGCCGCGGTACGCCCGATATGCACTACCGCGCTCACACTGCCGCGGGTAACCTGCTTATGCACCGCATTGTTAATGTCAGCCTCAAGCGCGGTAAGTTCGCGCGGCAGACTCACCCGCAAATCAAACTGCTTGCGGTTCACCGTGCTTAATTCCACCGACACCCGCCACTCCCGGCCGGCCGCACTGCCTGCGCCGAATCCCGTCATGCTTACCAGACTCATTCTCCGGCTCCCTTTGCTTTTACATTCTTCCGCAAATACGCCTCGACAAACGGATGGATACTCCCCTCCAACACGGCGCTCACATTAGATGTTTCACAACCGTTACGATGATCCTTGACCATCGTGTAGGGTTGCAGAACATACGAGCGGATCTGACTGCCCCAGGCAATCTCACCCTTTTCTCCGTAAAACCTTTCCATATCCTTGCGTTTTTGATCCTGCTCCCACTCATAAAGCCTGGCACGCAGCATACTGAATGCCTTGGCACGGTTCTTATGCTGAGAGCGTTCCGCCTGACAGGCAACCACAATGCCGGTGGGCATGTGCGTTATACGAATGGCGGAATCAGTGGTATTAACATGCTGCCCCCCCGCCCCGCTTGAACGGTAGGTGTCAATACGGATATCCTCATCACGGATATCCACCTCAATCTCATCGCTGATCTCTGCCACCACATCCACCGCGGCAAAAGAAGTATGCCGGCGCTTGTTGGAGTCGAAGGGACTGATCCGCACCAGCCGGTGAACCCCGCGCTCGGCTTTAAGAAAACCAAAAGCATATGCTCCGGTTACGCTCAGTGTGGCGCTTTTGATACCCGCCTCATCACCCGACTGCATATCCAGCAGCTCCATTTCAAAGCCACGGTCTTCGATGTAGTAACGGTACATTCGCAACAGCATGTCGGCCCAGTCGCAAGACTCCGTTCCGCCGGCACCCGCATTCAGCGTCAGATAGGCGCCGGCACTGTCAAGTTCTCCGCCCAGCAATGAAGTTAATTCCAGATCGGAAAAAAGTTGTTCCGCTCTTTTCAGCGCACGGCTGATATCGGCACACGCCAGTTCCTGCTGAGAAGCATCCTTTTCACCTCCTGCCAGTTCCAGCAGCAGAACGGCTTCCTCAATCAGCCCCTCCAGCTCACCAAACGGTTTCAATACAGCCCGCTGCCGGTTGGCGTCGTCAATCACTGAACGCGCCTTGCTCTGCTCATCCCAGAACCCCGGCTGCAATGTCAGCGCATCAAGCTCCTTCAGTTTTTCAGCACGTGTAGCAACGTCAAAGATACCCCCGCATCTCAGCCACCCGTTTCTGCATCTTCTGCGCCTGGCCGGAAAGCTCGTCAATCTGCTCTATATTACTCATAACAGCTCCTTTGTATTTTCATTTAAATTGCAGCAGAACATACTTGTTTGCGCACGGGATGTACAGCAATTATCCCCCTGCCGGCAAGCTTACGGCAGTTCGGGAGGAATTCCCCCGAACGGATACGGCTGCGGACGCACGGCTTTCTGCTCAAGCTGATGCAACGCCGGCGTAAAGATATCCCAGGCTGCCGACAACTCCTCCCCGCTGATAAACAGACTGCGGTCGCCGCGCAGCACATCCAGCAGCAGCCCCTCATAAGCATCCGGAATTATACTGTCTTTAAATACGCGGCCATATGACAGATCCAGATCATGGGCACCCAGCTTCATACCGAGACCCGGTATCTTGGTAACAATCGAAAGATGAATACCCTCATCCGGTTGCACCCGGATAACCAGCTCGTTATTCGCAAGTTTGCTGTCATGTAGCTCAAAAATGCCGCCGCCCTTCTGTTTAAAGCGAACGCGTATGTTTGTACAGCGTGACGCCAGTCCCTTTCCGGCACTTAAGACAAAGGGCACCCCTTTCCACCGGGGATTATCGACATGCAGCCTTACCGCGGCATATGTCGGGGTTAGCGAATCATCCGGCACATCTTTATCAGCGGTATAGGCCGCATATTCCCGGCCGTCCAGTTCTCCGGCGGAGAACTGCCCGGTAACAAGCTGCTCAAGCTCAGGAGGTGCAATGGACTTCAAAAGGTTAACCTTGCTCTTACGGATCGCGGCAGCAGTCAGGTTTTGCGGTTGATCCATTGCCAGTAATGCCAGCATTTCCAGCAAATGGTTCTGCATTACATCACGGATTATTCCATACTTATCAAAATAGCCCGCACGCCCCTCAAGCGAAAGATTCTCCGACCAATCGATATGCACCTCCGCAACGTGCTCGCAATTCAATAACGGCTCAAATACGGCATTGGAAAAACGCAATACCAGCAGATTCTGAATAACCTCCTTACCCAGATAATGGTCAATACGGAATATCTGCCGCTCTGTAAAAACCAGCCCGAGTGCAGCAGCCAGTTCGTCCGAGGAAGCCCGGTCACGGCCAAATGGTTTCTCCACCACCCCCCGGGACCAGGGGCTGCCGTCATCGCAGGCCACCAGTCCGGCCGCGCCCAGCGATTCAGCCGTCGCAATAAATACCGAAGGCGGTATGGCAAGATAGAAAAGACGGTTCACCATATCCGTGGTTTCATGCGCCTGCATTGTCTGATAAAGATCAAGCATGGAGTCGCTTGAACTGTAATCACCGCTGATATAATGACAGCGCGCAAGAAATGCATCCATCTTTGCCGCACAATCCTCACCGGGTACATACCGGCAGGTTAAATGCTCCATGATACTCGTCCGGAAACCATCATCGTCCATCACACTCCGGGCAAACCCGAATGCCTTGAAATCATCCGGAAGCAAATCCTGCGAAAAAAGCGCAAACAACGCCGGAAAAATCTTCTTCCGCGCCAGGTCGCCAGAGGCGCCGACAACAACGATTGACAAAGGTTCACTGGTTTTTAATGACATTCCGCACACCTTTTTTGTGTATAATTGCACATTCGCCCCGCCGGAGCAAAACCATTCTGACAAGTTGATGACCGGTAAAGCCGCTGTTAGAGCATGATCGACGGCGATTACCCGGCTTATTTTCGCTTCCGCTTTTGCTTGTCATCCGGCGTAAAGTTATTTATTCTGACTCTGCAATTTTAGAACGGGGGAGGTATGGCAGACATTCTAATTCTGGATGATGACCGACAGACGGTGACCATTCTGGCCTCATTGCTCAAGACGGAAGGATTTGTCGTGAGCACTTGTGGCGACACCGACGCGTGCCGGGACATGCTGCAAAAGGATGATTGCCGATTGCTGCTGGTGAATTTGCGTACCGCTTTCGACGAAGCGCGCGATTTTGTTGATGAGATCCGGGATAATTACGAGGAAATGCCGGTAATTCTGGCAGCTTCTCGGGAGGAACTCTCTGGGCTGTGCTCCGATCCGCGCGCCATTACCTATGTCACCAAACCGTTCAAGATAGATCAGCTGATCGTCACCGTGCAGGATGTTTTTGAAGCCGCCGAGTCCAGCCCTGAAGAACATCGGCAGGTTATGGAGCAACTGCTGTCGTTCTACCAGAAGGCCGAGTTGGTGGCATTGAGTGCACCGATGCAAAAGGTGGCACAAATTGTCGAAAGAATCGCCGCCACCGAAATCCCGATATTCATCCAGGGCGAGAACGGAACCGACAAGGAACTGACCGCGCGTGCCATCCACCACAAAAGCCGGCACGCCCAAGGCGCTTTTGTTGTCTTCTCCTGCAAGGAAAGCGATGCGGAAAAGATGGACACGGAACTTTTCGATAAAGACAAAAATTCAGCCATCGCCAAGGCGGGTGCCGGCACTATCATGATTGACGGGCTGGAACATCTCTCCCCGGCAGCGCAAAAGAGTTTTCTTGAATATCTGGCCAAAGTGCGTAAAGACAAGGATCAGGGTTACGCACGTCTGATCACAGCCAGCGAGATGAGTGCCGGAGAACTGGCAAAAGTCATTGATCCGGCGCTGACTGCACCGTTGACCGCCATGCCGTTGTTAATCAGTCCGCTCCGTGAACGACGCGAAGACATCGTACCGCTGGCGCGCATGATTCTGCAGCGGCAGTGTGAAGGCAGCTCTCCCTGCGACATCAGCAAGGAAGCTGCGCAGAAAATCGAACAGCATGCATGGCCGGGCAATGTCAACGAACTGGCTGCTGTTATCGGACGCGCTTTACAGAAAGCCCGCCAGAACGACAGCAACCTGATCACCCCCGCCGAAATCAACTGCTGATAAGTAAACATCGGCATCGACACGCACGCTGTTTTAGTGCATCATATTCTGCCGTGAATATTCCTTTCACCTATAAGACATTAGTAGACTGGGCCGGCAAGCAGACGGTTGGCGAAGCCGAAGAGCTGGTCCGGCGTGGAGTTGTTCTGCGCGCGGATTACGAGCATCCGCACATTACCGGAGCAATTCTCTGGAATAACCGCGAACTTGAAACAGGTTTACGCCTGATATCCAGAACACTGGTCGAAAATGAATGCCCCTGCTATGCCAACCGCGAGCGCGGCATCATCTGCGCGCATTCGATTGCAATTGCGCTCACTTTGGTAAAACGCGCAACCGATCCGTTACGCAATGAGAAATACCGCAACGAAATGCGCCGCGCCGCCCGGCAGGCCGCCATCCCGCAAGACGCTTACCTGAAGCGTGTGACGGCCGATACCCCCGGCGCCCTGCCTGCCGCCATTGAACTGACTGTCGGGCCGGATTATCTTGACCGCTTCAACGCGGGAATCATCCCGGTAGCATGTCGGCTCATTGCCGACGGAATCCGCCACCTGCCCGCAAGTATCGATCGCAAAACACCGCTGACATTCTCCCGTCAGGATGAAAACCTGCTGTTCGTACTTGAAGACATTTGTGAGGGTCCCTGCCGCGATTTGATGGAAATGTCGCCGGCCGATTTTTTGAACATTCTTAAATTACGGGCCGGAAATATCGTCAATATTCAAGGCGGCCCCCCGCTACGCATTGCCGCAGCACCGACAAGCAGTTGCCTGACGGTCGCTATTGATGAAACAACCGGCAGCCTTGAGCTGCAGATAAATACCGAGATTCCCGGCAGTGAGTCTGCGCCGGACCAGATGCCGCTGTATATGGTTCACGGGCGTGAAGGCTGGATTATCGCCGACGGTTTTGTTTTTCAATTGGACAAAGTGCTGCCGCTGCCTTACCAGCCGATTTATGATGCTCCCGTTACTATTCAGCGGCCGGATGTATTACGCTTTATGAAGCATGAGCTGCCGGTGCTGGAACGTTGTATCAAGGTTGAAAGCAACCTGGCGCTGGACCTGTTTACAATTGATCCGGCCGTGCCGGCGTTCAAACTGGTCGTGCGCGGCAGCCCGGCTTCACTGGCGGCTATCCTTTATGCAACATATAACGACATTGAACTGATCGCAGGCAAACCTGATGCGCGCGCCGATTTTGCGGTCCCCGACCCGGATGACCTGCTGCGCTATACAGTCAGAAACATGCCAGCCGAAAAAGCGGCTATCAACAAACTGGCGAAGCTCGGACTGGGTGGCGCATACGGGGACAGCTTAACCGATATCGTCGGAAAACGCCATGTGCTGGCGTTTCTCGGATCGGCAGTGCCGATGCTGCGGCGCAGCGGGTGGCGCATTGAACTGGAAGGCCGGGTTGCGCCGTATTTTGAAGAAATCGAATTTGTCACCCCGGTGGTGAATATCAGCCAGCCGGAAGACGGCGCATGGTTTGATGTCGGCTATGATTTTGAAGATACGGGCGGAGCCAGCATTTCCGCCGCCGATGTCCAGCGTGCAATCCGTTGCGGGGAGTCTTTTATACAACAAGGGGACCGGACCCTGCTGCTTGACACAAATGCCATTGAATCCATGCTGGATGTGTTTTCAGATTGCTGCGTAACCGAAGGCGGACAGTCCGGACGTTTTCGATTAAATTCGCATTATGCCCCGTTTGTCAAATCATCACTGGACGCACTGGATGGCATTGATGTGGAGAACCCTCCCGAATGGCGACAGATGGCCGACCGCTCAAACCGCAGTGCGCGGATTGAGCCGGTACAGCTCAGTGAGCCACTGGCGTCAATGCTGCGCCCTTACCAGAAAGACGGGGTCGCATGGCTGCGGTTTCTTGAGAGGAACGGATTCTGCGGGCTGCTTGCCGACGAG
>PXDI01000141.1 GCA_003565095.1 PVC group bacterium
CCCCCGCCGCCCGCTGCACCCGCCCGGCCAGAGTCCAGCCGGCCTGTCGCCAGTTGGCATCACGGGCCGCACCGGCCAGCGCTTCCGCCGCCGCCAGTGCGCTCTTATTGCGTCCCTGCTCCAGCTCGTAAGCCGCCAGCCATGCCAATAAAGCCGGATCAATTCTGCCGCCAAACGGAGTTGCCAGCACCGGTACCAAGGTAGCCGCGGCCTCCGGGAATTTTTCAAGACTGTGCTCGATTGATCCACGCTGAATCGCCGCCACTGCCGCGGTTTCAGCATCAGTGTGCTTCATCGCCTGCGTAAATGATTTTACCGCATCCTGCGGCTTTCCGGTCTGTTTCAGAAGAACGCCCTGCCAGTAGTACGCGTCATGAGCATGTGCACCATCCGGAAAACGTTTCAGCAAATCCTTGATTGTCGCTAATGCATTCTGCGTTTTTTCCAGGCGTATCTCGCACAATGCCTTCCGGTAACGGGCATTTTCCTGGAGGCTGTGCTCAGGAAAACGTTCGACAAATTCGGTCCAGTTGCGCAGTGCTTCGCTGTGATCATTAACCGTCCAATAGCATACACCGGCGGAAAAAAACGCGGCGGCAACATCCGAATGCTGCGGGCAGGCATCTACCAACGAACGGTAAGCTTCGGCGGCATCGCCCCACTGTTGCAGTTTCTGCAGAATAAAGCCCAGACGGTAGCGGGCATCGCAGGCCTGGGGATCAGCCGGGGCGGCGGAAATCAATTTGCGGTAATGCAGGACAGCTTTGTCAAGATTTTCATCCGCGGCGGCGGCTTCGGCAGCCAGCCAATGCACATCGACGGGGCGCACCCCCTGCTTGATATCCTCGGCCGCCTTGAGCGCCTCCTTGTAGCGGCCCAGAGAATAAAGCACCACCGCACGCTCATAACGCGCCGCATGTATGCGCTCCGAGCGGCGAAAATCCTTCAGCATGCGGTCGTAGAGTTCCAGCGCTTTTTCCCGGTCCAGCAACTGTCTTTGACTGTTGGCCAGCAAATAGAGCCATTCGTCCTGCTGGGGTGACTTTTCATTCACGGAAGCCTCGGCCACACCGGCGGCTTCACGGTACAAGCCGGCCCGGTAAGCCGCCCAGGCGGCCTGCAGGCGGGCTTCCGCACTGCGGGCGTCCTGCGGATATGATTCCATTAATTGGCGGTAGCTTTCGGCACTGTCTTTAAAATCATCCAGCAAATATGAAAGCCGGCCGATATGAAAGAGCGCTTCGGCACGTTCGCGTTCATTTTCTGTGGCACCCAGCGCCCGGCGATAGAAACTGAGCGCTGTGCGGCGGCGCTCCTGCTCGTCTTCAGGCGCGACGGCGATGCGTGGGCCTACCGCCAGCAGTTCCCCTTTGCGCAAGAGTGCCGCAGCCAGAAAAGGACTCTCCCCGCCACGGACGGCTTTGTCAAATGCCGCATAGGCATCGTCGCGGCGGTTAATTCTGAACAGGGCTTCACCACGATAGAAAGCGGCAGGCACCAGCACCTCATCCGGCGGTTTGGCTTCCAGCACCTCACCGAACAGCGCTGCAGCTTCCGCATGCCGCTCCATGTTGGCAAAAAGGACGGCCCGTTGAAAGCCGGCACGATGCCGCAACGGACTATCCGGAAACCCGGTAAAAACGCGCCGGTAAGCCTGCTCGGCTGCGACATTTTCGCCCTGCAGCCGCAAGCACTCCCCCAGCCTGAACCAAACCACATCCTGCTCGGGCAGCTCTTTCACATCCTCAAGCAGGGCGCGGTATTCTTCAACAGCTAAAGCGTACATTCCGCGCGCATAGAGTCCGTCGGCAAACATGCGGCGGTCTTCAATCTTGCGGTCATCGGCAACGGCAACCGTCGTTGCCGACAACAGTATAACTAAAGCCATCAGTAAATTGTGCATAATTGTATATAACGCAGCCTTCCTCCCGTCCGCTGACTTTAGTCGGCGGACGGAATGCTTGGTTTTGCGAAAAGCTGAATAATAACAGAAATTGCGCCCGCATAGTGCAAAGCTAGCGGATTATCACTATACTTGCACAAATTGGGCTCATTCTTTTGTTATTATCCTATCCTTCTCTCAATTTTTCCGCTCGCCGACCTAAGGTCAGCGCGCATTATCAAAACAAAACTTTTGAGAATCGCTCTACTCAGTCGTGATTACTTCGGTTGTGGCGAAAGAAACATTCCAGATATCCAGCTTCCGGCAGACATCAAGCACGCGGATAATATGCTCGTACTGGGTCTCGCGGTCAGCGCGAATCACCACCGGCTGACCGGGAAACAGGCCTACAATCTGCCGCAAAAGGTTTGACAAATCAGACAGCGAAAGCGTCTGGCGGTTAACAATCATGGTGCCGTCGGACCTGATATTCAGGATAATTTCACCTGGCAGGCGTCCGGGAATATCCCCGCTTTCGGCCGTCGGCAGTTTTACATCAATTTCGGTTTCCCACTGACTGAATATCTGCGTTGCCACAAAAAAGCATAAAAGCAGAAAGATGACATCAATCATCGGTGCCAATTGAAATCCCTGCTGGACATCCTGTGATTTGGCGGTGAACTTCATTTTGCTACCTGCGGTTAGACATCAGCGCGGTCATAATTTCGAGTGAGGCGGTTTCCAGCTCACCCAGCAGGCGGCCGGCGCGGCGGCGGAATCCGGCATATAAAGCCATTGCCGGGATGCCGATCATCAGGCCGAAAGCGGTGGTGATTAATGCCTGCGCCACACCACCGGCCAGTACGACTGGACGCGCGTGGGCGATATTGAGGGCAACCCCGCTAAAAGCCCGCAGCATGCCGAAAACGGTCCCCAGCAGCCCGACCATCGGTGCGATTGCGGCAATATCCATCAGATATTGAATCTGCCCCTGCAATGAGTCCGCCTGACGGCTGCCCTCAGCCTCGACGACATCCTTGACCAGCGCTGCGTCCGCCTGCGGGGCGTCCTGCATAAAATCCAGCGCAGCCAAGGTAACTGCTGAAAGCGGACAGGGTTCAACTTCGCAAATCCGCCGCGCTTCGTCTAAGGCGCCCGAGCGCGCTTTTGCAGAAAGTTCGCGGCGCAGTTCGTCGGGCACAATTTGTGAACGGCGCAGAATAACCACAAAATAGATCAGCAGGCTCAACGTAAGCACCGACATCAGAAACAGCGGATACATCAGCCAGCCGCCGCTGACCAGCACCTGCCGCACCGTCATGCCTTCAGCTACCGGCAGATTCGCCTCAGCGTTTGCCGCGGCATAAACCATTCCGGCGCAAGCATGCAGCATGCCGGCCGGCAATCCATAAACAATCCATTTTCTAATCATGTCATTCCTCTTAAGGTTACTTCACTTCCTGATAATTAACACCGACCAATTTTGATAAACAACCGTAAAATTTACGGCGGCGGCTTTTACTGCTGGCGGCATGGCGGCTGATGCTTGACATCAGCAGCTTCAAGTCGAGTCCGGCGGTTGCGCCGAGATGTGTTTTGCGGCTGACCGCTTTAAACGGATCGGCACATCCCAGTTCATCGAGATGTTCACGGACATGGTTGTACGCTGCACGGAAGGGTCGTCCGGCGGCCACCAGCTCCAGGGCATAATCCGTGGCAAAGACGCCGGGTGAAAAAGCCCCCAGCAAGGCCTCACGGTTAACCACGATTCCGTCAATGATGCCTGCCAGCATCCGCAATGAGCCGCGGACACAATTGAATCCTTCGATCAATGCCCCTTTGGTTTCCTGCAGATCGCGGTTATAGCCGCCCGGCAGAGCTTTGCGGGTGATCAGCACCCCCTGCGCCAGCCCCATTATCCGCGCTGTCCGCCCGCGCACCAGTTCGAGAACATCCGGATTGTATTTCTGCGGCATGATGCTGCTGCCGGTACAAAACTCTTTCGGCAGGCTGAAATAACCGAATTCCGGCATACTGAAAATAATCAGATCTTCGGCGATGCGCGAGAGTTCCAGCATAATCTGCTGCAGCGCGCAGAGAATGATTCCTTCGACTTTACCGCGGGCGCAACTGGCATAAAAGACATTATGAACCGGTTCGCGGAAGCCCAGCAGGCGAGTGGTCAGCCTGCGGTCAATCGGCAGCGGAACCCCGTAACCGGCGGCGGAACCAAGCGGATTGCGGTCATTAACCGTATAGGCGGCTTCGAGTGTTACGATATCGTCAAGCAGCCCTTCTGCATAACCGGAGGCCCACAAGCCGACGGATGACGGCATGGCCGGTTGCAGATGAGTGCGACCCACCATCGGAACATTTTTATGCTTCCGCGCAAAGCGGCACAGGGCGCGTGCCAGCGCCAGCGTCTCATCCAACGTATTCAGTAATTCATTTTTGGAGTAAAGGCGCAAATCTACGGCCACCTGGTCATTACGGCTGCGCCCGGTATGAACGCGGCGGCCGGTATCGCCCAGACGGTCGGTAAGCATGCGCTCAACCGCCATGTGCACATCCTGATCCGCACGGCTGATCGAAAACCGCCCCTGCCTGATGCGGGCAATAATCGCGGCCAGCTCCTTAATTACGGCAGCGCATTCCGCCGGTTGCATTACCGGTGGATTGACCGGCATGGCTGCCAGCATTGTGACATGCGCGGCAGTGCCGATGCAGTCCCACTCCGCCAGATGCAGATCCCACTCCGGATCATTCCCGACAGTATATTCAAGTACATCGCGGTTAACTGTACCGGTTATCGTCCGCGCTGTCTTTACGTTGCTTTTAACTTTTTTCATTGGCAGTTTCTCTTAGCAATAATTATACCACTGCATCACTCTCTGTTCACAATCCGCCGCTGCGCAGGCGGAATACCAGATAATCCAGCATTGCCTCAGCCAGCTCCCATTGCTGGATCAATTGGTCAGGCTGTGCACCTTTGGCCAGTTTATCCAGAAAAACCGCATACGCCTCAACACAGGCGTCAAAATCATCACTCTGTCCGACAGCCATCAGACGCAGGCGGCGGCTGTTGGCACGGGCAATCGCCGTGACCCACTCCTCACCTGAAAAAGGAATCAGCGCCGCCATATCCGCCGACCCGAACAATGCTCGCCGATTATCATTATCAAAGTCCGCGGCATTAAGCAACAGTGCGGAACGCAACCGATTAATCAGCGGCATGGAGACCGGCTGGGACGGGCTGACCACCGAGGCGGCATTCCGCTGCAGCCAGAAGTCCCATTTTTCGTCCATATCCTCTGCCCCGGCGGCGGCCGAAAGCGTCACAAAATGAACTATTTCAGGCGCGGAGTTATTACGCAAGGCGTTAAAGAAGGTTTCAAACCGTTTTGAGCGTTCAGGCAGCGACCCCCACCAATCCAGCGCGGTAACCGCAACATCCTGCGGAAAACCGGCGGGAGAGCTCAGAAATGCGCGTAGAGCCGGAATCTGCCCGTTACGCCACAGGTGCAGAGTCTGCACGCGGGAATTGCGGCGCGGTTCCGGCCACAGGCAACCTGCCAGCCCCGTACTGAACCATGCGGAAAAGGTATCATCAACTTCCGCAACGGCCGCAGCCGGCATACCATCGAGCAGGTATCCGGTCAGCAACAGGCTGCACAGTGCGGTTTCAGCACGGCGGATATTGGCGGTGGAATAGTCCGGCAGATCAAGAATTAACAATATCCGCAATCCGGGAGAGTCCGGCACAATCATGCGGGTGCCGATGCGGCTGTGGGGGGAAGGACAGACCACCTGCAACCGCCAGCCGCGAAAATGCAGCGGAACGCCGGTAAACTGCTGAACACGGTCAGATACGACCTGAATCCAGCGCAACAAATGCGCGGCCTCAACATTGTTTGTTCCGACAACCGCAAAATTGCCGCGTGCGTCACGCTGATGCACCAGCGCGGAGCGGTCCGCGGCAGCCGCCGTTTCCTCCGCCGCGGCGGAGCAAGCCAGCATAACAGACAGCATCAAGTATATCAGCTTTCGCATTTGCTTTCAGACGGCGGATTATCGCGCACTGCTCCCGCGCAGATATAGAGCCGCCGGTCACAGAGCGCGGCGATTTGCGGATCGTGGGTTACCATTACCAGCGTGTGCCCTTGCTGCCGCGTCAGATTCATCAGGCACTGCATCACATGTGCGCCGGTTTCACGGTCGAGATTGCCGGTCGGCTCATCAGCCAGCACCAGTTCAGGCTCATTCACCAGCGCACGCGCCAGCGCCACACGCTGCTGTTCGCCGCCGGAAAGTTCCAGCGGTGTATGGTGCGCGCGGTCGGAAAGGCCGACTTCCCGCAACAGACACAGGGCGCGGTCGCGTGCCTCACCGCGTCCACGGTAGCGTACCCGTGTGCGCGCGGCCAGCATCACATTTTCAAGCACATCCATTTCCGGCAGCAAATGGTATGACTGAAAGACAAAACCGACACGCGTGGCGCGCCAGCGGGTGCGCACCCCGGCTTTCATCGCATAGATATCGTTGCCGCGATAACAGACCGCCCCGCTGTCCGGGCGCGACAGTCCCCCCAAAATATGCAGCAAAGTACTCTTGCCGGCGCCGCTTAATCCGCCCACAGCGACCGATTGTCCCGGATCTACACTCAGCGAGGCGTTGCGCAACACCTCAATGCGGTGGCCGCCGATATGATACGAACGACAAACATCATTAACCTGGATGACCGGATTACTCACTGCGTAACGCCTCCACGGGATCGAGCCAAACCGCACGCCCGGCCGGGACAAGACTGACCAGGGTGCAGAACACCATCACAAAAACCGAAACAATCGTGACATCCGAAACGCTGATTTCCCAAGGGATACGGCTCAAGCCGTAAATATCTTTTGGAAAGGCCTCAATATCCATTCCGGCCAGGAACCCGGCCAGCCGGTCAAGATTCATGAGCACAGTAACCCCCAGCAGAATTCCCAGCAGGTTGCCTACCAGACACTGAATCCATCCGTGCAGCATAAACGCGGACATGATCCGCCACGAAGAAAAACCCAGCGCCTTCAGCAGGCCGATCTCGTGGGTTTTCTGATAGGTAATGACGATCAGGGTATTGGTGACGCAAAAAACCGCGACCACGGTAATGATACCCAGCAGGCAGGCCATCAGCAGTTTTTCATGGCTGAGCGCCTGAAACAGCAGGCTGTCGATTTCCCGCCAGGTCTGTACATCATATCCAGGACCGATTGCGGAGCGGACATTCCCGGCGCTTTCAGAAAAACGGAACGGGTCATCGGTCATAATATGGACGGAAAACGCGCCACCGCGGTCCATTCCGGCCAGATCCTGACCGATGGCCAGCGAGGTTATGACAAAGCCTCCGTCAAAATCGCGCATGCCGAGATCATAGATTCCGCGCACCGTCAAAGCTTCTGGCAGGTGCATTTCATCGCGGGTCATCACATTGCGCGGCGAATACACCAGCAGCTCACTGCCGATGGTGAGCCCCATCTGGGCGGCCAGATCTATCCCGACCACGCAGTTCTCACCATTGATATCAAATTCGCCGGCCACAATAAATTCCGGGACGCGGCTGATCGCCGCGGCACGCTGCGGGTCAATGCCCAGCACTACCGGGGCGGATATTCTTTCATGCGCCTCGGCTAGTGTTCGCAGTTCAATCCCGGCGGCCACTGCGGTAATCCCGGGCAGATCGTCAAGCTTGCGGTAGATTTCGTGCTCATCCTCAATAACACCGTAAAGCGCGGTGACGGTCAGATGGGGCTTGAAGCTGAGAATTTTCTCGCGCCACATATTGTCAAACCCGGTCATCACCGCCAGCACAATGACCAGTATGGCCACCCCCAGCATCACCCCTGCCACCGAAATTGAGGTGACAAGCGAGATAAACGCTCGCTTGGGCCGCAGATATTTCAATGCCAGATATAGCGGAAAAGGCAGCATTAATCGTCTTCCTGCTCAACGCTCCCGCGGCCGCCATGCGGCCGCAACTGCGGAAAGAGAATCACGTCACGAATGGCGTCCTTGCCGGCCAGAATCCTAATCAGG
>PXDI01000305.1 GCA_003565095.1 PVC group bacterium
AGCGGAACAATTCAGCCAAACGGGCAAAAAACAATAGACAAGCGCCCGCCACGTCCGCTGACCTTCCGTCTTCGCCTTGCTACGTCGCGACAAGTGGTCGGCGGACGGAAAAATTGCAATATGGGATGAAACCAGAAAAGACAAACTGAGCCCAAATTGAGCAAGATAATGTGGTTACCAAACTTCTTGCTCCAACAGGGCACATCTCTTTATTTTCAGTATCGTTTGTCAAAATTCTCATGCTCGCCGACCAAGGTCAGCGAGCGTGATCAAGACAAGACTTTTGATAACAGCGCCAGAATAATCATTACTGAATAAATGTACCACAGGCATTCCTGCCTGTGGTCTCAGAGGTGCTTACGAACGCACTTTGGCAAGCGCGGCTTCAAGCTGAGCCTGCAGCTCGCGGCGATAGAGCGTGCATAACGACAGCATCGCAAAGATAATCAGCGCCCATTCGTGCGGCTCGGGGATCTGCACCCCCAAAGTGAAATCATTAATACCGTAAATCTGGTCAGCATATGTCGGATCAGCCAAAGTCATCTCAATACCAAACTGCGCTACCTCTTCCATGGAGGTTCCGAAAGCCGTACCATCAAAAGAATACCAACCACTGCTTTCAAGCACAGAAACATTGAAACTATTCCATCCCTGACTAATACCAGGCGGAGTAAGGTCATAAAACCAGGTGGCGGCTCCTGTGTCAGCAAAATAGAGCGAAAGCGCCGGACTACCATAGGCATTATCTTCCATGTAGAAATTGAAAGATAGTGTATGTACCGAGGCACCACCCAATCCCGGCAGGGCGTTCCAATTACCGATCGCATCGGCCTGTTCTGTATAGATGCGTGTAGCCGTTCCATCGGGTGCGCCGGTGTAATCTATCCTTGCAGCCGGCAACCCGCCAAGATTGTCATCAGCAGTAGCAGAGAAATAGTCATCATCTGTAACGCTCCAATTAGCATCCTCCACAGTAACAATCGGCGTGGCATACGCAATTCCGGCCGACATTACTATAACAGCACATAATGTAATTATATTTGTTTTCATTATTCTTCCACTATTTGCAGTTTGGCACGGTAGAAATAAGGTCCGGCACCGACTGCGGTTTCATCAACATAGGTCATAAAACGATTTGCTTTATCCTCTGCGGTCGGCCGCAGATCAGTTTCCAGCATACTGAAACCGCTGATCAGGTCATCCGCACGATACAGTGTATACACGCCCCATGGCGCGCTACGCCAGCGGACGGTAACACCGTTTTCATCAATTGAAACCACTTCCACATTGAAGTCGGCTTCTGGCTCTTCATCAACATCAACCCCTGCCGCCACTTTACGGAACAGATCAGATGCCAACTCATCCGCGGAAAGTGCGGAGATATCCTTCTTACCGAAGACATTGGCCAGCGCCTCCTGCAAAGGCGTCAACACAGCCGGATCCCCGATACCCTTACCGGCAGAATCAAGCAATTGGAGCATTGTAACATCATAATACTGTTCAGGCGCGGTCCCTTGAACAATAATAATACCGATGCGCGCAATGCTTCTTACATGACTATCCCATACATCCTGCTTGGTCCCGCCGGGAATGTTATTATACCAACCGCCGGCGAGAGAGAAGCTGACTACAGTGCGGGCCGGCTTATCCGGTTCATCATAGCAGCCTACATCAGAATAAAACCACCGTACCTGACTTCCCGACTCAGTGATGGCGTCGAAAAACAACTTGGCATCCTGCGGAAGTTGCCCCGATCCGGCAACCGTAACGGCCACTTCACTGACCCCGGCCGCCGTCAAATCACCACTGAAAACAGCCCCGTCCCCGCTGTCGTCTGCTACCAGAGTGATACTGCGAACCGGCGGCGGACTATTCGGATCCCATGCAGGAAACAATACCCGCATTCCATAATCAATTTCAGAGAAACTGGTTGCACTCCGAACAGCATGCACATTCAAAACAAGCGCCGTTGTTTCACCGGCAGTAACCCGACCTGCGGTCAAGACAATTACCAATGCTGCAATTATCACTGAAAATTCTTTTGATTTCATAATTATTCTCCTGCCGTACTGGCATTCCACACGGTTCCACCTGCGCTACGTCTGTACCAGAAAGCCTGTCCAGGGTTGAATTGATAGCTGGAGTAACTTGCCCCTTGCCGCCAGCCGATGCCATCCCTGAAGTTTAAGATAACCGGTCCACTGTCAGCAAATATATAAATACGGTCACCGTTGGCCGCATTGAAGCCGAGGTTGTTGATTGCCGCGGCAAATTCTTTCGGCCATGCCAGCCCGGTCCAACCATCACCAAAAATTGTTACATCTGTCGGAAGCGCGACCGCGTCACCATATTTGCGAAAAGCCGCGGTTGTTGTACCTCCGGCCTGCCGCGATATTCTTACAGCACTCGCCGGACCGACTTCGATATCCCACGGATTGCCGCCCTCTGCAGATGCCCAATAAGGACCGCCGCCGTTGGTTCCGCGCGTGAGAACTACCAATGCACCTGAAGCGGTCTGTACATAAAGCTCGTCACCATCATTCATCAATGAAAGCAGATAATTCCCCAACGGTGTGATTGCCCCACCCTCGCCGTCCTGTAGATATTGAGCCGCAAACCCTCTGGCAAACCCCCCGAGACGACTCGTACCAACCGCAAGTGTCAGATCGTCCACAGCGAGATTAGGATTCGCGTCATCCTCTGCAACTGCGACAGAATCCGGATCCGGAGCCAGCGACATTGCATCTAAATAGCCTAACAGCCCGCTATCAACAGCAAATGAACTCATATGGTCGCCGATAAAGGCACCATTGAAATCTAACGGCTTAGTATTCGCCCGGGTAAGCGATGTGCCATAAGCCCCGGTTGTTTCATAATACAAATCCCATTTATTATTTGCATAATCAACTTGAGCGGAAAGACCGATCCAGCCGGATGTCGGCAAACCGGAAACAACGGCTATCCATGTAGTGTTGGAATAAGCCATCAAATCACCGGTTTCATTCACATAAAAGGCAGCCGCGACATCCGCCGCCGGCGTCGGCGAACCCTCACTGTCATCATAAGGTGCCGGCTTGGCATATAATCTAATCCATACATTATCATAAGTGTCAGCGGTCACGTTCAACGTCACAACAGCATTGCTGATTAGAGCAGACTGGCTGCCGTGCACCTTCTGAGCCGTAGTGGTTGCTACCACCCCGTCCCCGCTGTTGTCATCGATGACGAATTTTGAAAGATCCCCCTCAAAACTGTCGCTGAAGGGAAGCGGATTGGTTGCATATAAACTCGCCGGCAGCACTAATGCCGCGGCGATTCCGGCAATAAACAAGCTGTATATATTTTTCATGCTGTTATAATCCCATATATGATGTTGATAGTCAACAAGCAATTTTATCTTTCTCGCTCAAATCACTTCACTATTTCACCTTTCAGTATGAGTATCCCAAAAACCCCCGCCTTCGTCAACCCTTTTTTTTGCGAATTTTTAGCGCCGCAGGCACCAGCAGCAGATAGCAGCTTATTTTATCTTTCTCGCTAAAATCACTTCACTATTTCACCTTTCAGTATGAGTATCCCAAAACCCCCCGCCTTCGTCAACCCTTTTTTTTGCGAATTTTTAGCGCCGCAGGCACCAGCAGCAGATAGCAGCTTACGACAAACAACAGCGATTGCTGTGGTCGTTGCAGATAAATTGCCGGGATTTTTGCAAACAAATCGAGCACGGCGGTCATAACAGTAACCAACACCATCGCCGCATGGTTAAACACTTCAGCAGCAATCGGTAACAGCGTCCCGAGAGTAATCGAAAGACAGGCCGCGCTGACGACCATGAACGCCAGCGGCACCACCAGCAGGTTGCTGACCACCGCCAAGGGAATAAACCTGCCGAAGAAAAAGAGCGTCAAGGGTGCGGAAAACAACCACGCGCAAAGCGAAAGAGCCGCCAATGACACAAAGTACTCCCAGATGCCGCGTAACGCTTTTTCCCACCCGGCCGGCTCCTCCGCCAGCGGATCAAGCGGCCATAACAGCCGCAGCCAATGTGCCAGCGGCGCATGCATCAGAATGAGCCCCGCAACAACCACAAATGAATAAATAAAGCCGATGGCGCGGATTTGCAGCGGATCAACCGCAAGAATCAGCATTGCCGCAGCCGCCAGCGCCGACAAGCCGTCCGGACTGCGTCCCAGCGCATAGGCACCGTGAAAAAGCAAAGCCATTATGCAGGCGCGCACCGCACTGGGCGCGGCACCGGTGGCATATGTGTATCCGCACAGCAAGGGTACCAGATAATAAAACCAGTACGGGCGGGAAATACGCAATGCTCTTAAAACAAACACCAGCAGTGCGGAGAAAATTCCGACATGCAGACCGGATATTGCGAAAATGTGCAATGTTCCGGTCTGGCGGAATAATGTCACCACATCCGGATGGAGTCCTTCACGATACCCAAGAGTCAAAGCGTGAATAACATCAACCTGCTGCCGGTGGCGTTCAATACCCAGTGCCAGCATAGCGGCCGCTGTGCGGCGGGCCGCCAGTAAACCGGCCGTAAAAGAGCCGGCGGCCGTATCCAGCCGCCGGTGTCCTCCACGCCGCAGAATCAGGCGCGGAACATGACCGGATTCAGCCGGAAACCGCCCGAAAGTAAGCCGCCCGGCCAGATTCCAGCGCTCCCCCGCTACCGGCAGGTGTCGCATACCGGAAAAATCAACCACACTCATCCGCACACCGGGCTGCAGGTCAACCGGCAAATCCCCCCGCACACTTTCGATTTGCAGGTCAAACTCATATCTCGTACGCCGCCGCCCCGTCACCCGCCGCACATCCCCGGCCACCGTTCCGGTCACCCTGACCGGTGCGGTAAAAGTATCCGGCAGATCATCCGGCAATGTCACGCCGCCAGCCGCACGCTCAACCCTTATGCGGCTGTTGGCTGCGGCAATCAAGGCGATACCGCAGAATAACAGAATCCTTGAGAGCGCGATGTATTCACTGCGCCGGAATCCGCCGGAAGCCAGAAACAAGGATGACAGCAGGCATACTCCGGCAGCTACCAGCAGAATCAAGGGGTCGGCAGATGAATGCAAACCGGCCAGAGTTCCGGCCAGAAAGAAAACGAGCACAATCAGCAGTGGTTTTCGAGGAGACTGTGAGTCTGTAACAATTCCCGGTTCCATTCAAAACCCGCAACCTGTCATTATGCTATATTTTAGCGATCATACGATTCATCTCACCTTCCTGCACAGGGGAGAGGTCCGGTGACAGCACCGCCAGCGTGGCATTATCCGCATGCAGTATGTCGCGTGCCACAGCGGAAACATCATCAGCGGTCACCGCATTGACCTGCGCAATAACCTCGGACCGCGGAATAAACCGGTCATAATTCATTATATTATCCCCCAGCCACATCATTTGATGCGAGGTGCTTTCCGCTGCCAGCCGCAACTGTCCGGTCATGTAATCCTTGGCACGCTTGAGTTCCTGCCGGGAGGGCGGCTTGTCCCGGATACGGACAACCTCGCGGACAATCAGCTCAAGCGCCTTGACATAGCGCCCGCGATCAAGCCCCGCACTGACCACCCATGCGCCGCAGTCGGTGAACATGTGGGCATGTGAATGCACCGAATACGCCAGTCCGTGCTTTTCACGCACCTGCTGAAAAAGCCGCGAGCTCATATTCTCGCCCATAATAGTGTTCATGACCCGCAATGCGTGCCGCCGCCGGTCGTGCCGGCCAAAACAGCGGAACCCCAGCTCGAGGTGCGTCTGCTCAATCGCCTTCTGCTGGAAAGCACGCGGAAGGCGCACCACGGAATCATCCACCGCTTTGCACCGCGAGCGCATACGACGCGGCAGCTTTTCCAAATATTCCGCCACCATCCCGGCGCATTGCTCATGCTCCAGCCGTCCGGCCAGCGCCACAACAGTGTTGCCGCTGGCATAATGCCGCCCGATATAACTGCGAATTTTCTCGCGGTCCATCCGTGCCAGTGTTTCAGGATAACCGATCACCGGACGGCCCAAAGGATGCTCCGGCCACAGTGCTTCGCCCAGCATTTCCTCCACCACATGGTGCGGCTGATCACGGTACATCATGATTTCTTCAATAATCACACGGCGCTCACGTTCAACATCGCGCTCCGCCAGACGTGGATTCAAGTACATATCGCAGAGCACATTCAACGCGCTTTTGAGATGATTATACGGAATTCGTGCGTAATAGCAGGTGCCCTCTTCCTGGGTAAAGGCATTCAAATAGCCTCCGCGCCCCTCAATTTCACGTGTGATTGCCTGCGCACTGCGCTTTGCGGTTCCCTTAAAGAGCAAATGCTCAACAAAATGACTGGCACCGGCCATCTGCCTGTTTTCATAGCGTGAGCCGACTCCCGCCATGATCCCCAATGAAACGCTTTCAACATGCGGCAGTGCTACAGAAACAACCCGCAACCCACCCGGCAATTCGGTAATACAAACATTTTCCATTATTATTACACCTTCATCTTTCGCCCTGATTAACTTGCAGATAAATTTTCACCACCCGCGTCGCGCCGCTCCGCTGGAGTACACTGAGATCACAGAGGGGGGAGAAAAGGATTAATATTATATTTGTTCCTCCAGTATTATTAATTCCAACGATTCCGCAATAAGCTTCCGTTTTGCAATACAAAATCCCTCTCCGTGCTCTCCGTGTACTCCAGTGAACGCAGTGAACGGGTGGTAAGAATATTCAAAGAATCCCCCCGGCAACCTTTTCGATCGCACCGATCACCTCATCGACAAGTTCATCCGACCAGTGCTGGGTGATGGTCACCTGAATAGTCCGCCCCAGAATATCCAATGTGCGCGGCAACATGTCTGCGCGATATTCAATCGGCCGGCGGGCGGCGGTCCACGGCCAGCCGGAAGGATCAGAGGTGCGCTTCTCCATCACATAATCCCAGTAACAGTAAATATGCCGGTCGGGGATCAGCTTATTGTAAATACTGCCGGCAGGCACCCCTTCGGCCTGCAGAGCCTCGCCGAAACGCCGCGCCAGATCGGCTGTCGGCAGCATAAAGGCGGCCACAATCCCGCAGTCACCGTCCGCACAATTGATCCGCTGACATTCTATGCCTTCAATCTTTTCAAGGGCAGCATGTATTCTGCGCTTAATCCCGCGGCACTTTTGCAAAATATCCGGCATGCGCTGCAGTTGCACCAGCGCCAGGGCGGCGCGCATATTGCACATACGGAAATTCTCTCCGGCAAAGGTTTCCCAGTTTTCATCTTCACGCCAGAAGAACATTGCGGAATCGTGTTTCATCGCCGCGCGGCGATAAACATTACCGTCATTGGTAACAACAATGCCGCCTTCACCGGCGGTAATAACCTTGTAATGCTGCAGACTGAATGCGCCCGCGTGGCCGATTGAACCCAGCATACGGCCCTTATACATTCCGCCATTGGCCTGTGCGCAGTCTTCCAGCACCAGCAAATTGTGCCGGCGGGCCACGTCCATCAGACGGTCCATGTCACACGGCACACCGCGCATATGAACCGGAATAATCGCACGTGTATGCGGAGTAATCCGCCGCTCCACATCAGCCGGATCAAGCGTCAGCGATTCATCCACCTCAGCCAGCACCGGGATTGCGCCCACACTCAGGCACGCCGCCGCGGTTGCCACATAGGTATATCCGGGAACAATCACTTCATCGCCGCTGCCGATCCCCAGGCCGGTTAAAGCACAAATCAGCGCACCGGTACCCCCGCAGCCGACAGCCAACGCGTACTCACTTCCGCAATTCTTACGGTACCATTCCTCAAGCTGCGCCGCTTCATCCGGCTCTCCCGGCAGAAACCGGAAAATCCGCTGCGAACGCAACACAGCCGTAACCGCCGCAATTTCCTCATCACCAACATCCATAATCCCGTGCAGCGGCGGCGGAACAGGTTGCGTTACGGCCTTCGCCCCCCCGTCTATCGCAAGTTTCTCCATAATGATACCCTAGTCGTTAGTTGTTAGTCGTTAGCCGTTAGTGCTCCCTGCTCACTGTCGGCACCGGCAGACACGCCGAAGGTCGACTGGTGTCGAGGGATTCGACTTAATCGATTCTAAATCGAGCGGATCACCCAGATTGCACGCTTCTCACACGTTTCACTTTCCACGTTCCACAAAAATCTTATTTTCGGCTTTCTGCTCCCGCCTTTGGCGGGGGGAACTTTCTTTTTCTGCTTTCTACTTTCATTCTCCCCCATCCCACTGATCAACCGTCTTACCGGCCGGCACGGCTTCGGGCTGAATTCCGCCGCCTTGCGGTTTGACATAAACCTCATCACGCGCGGCAATGTGTACCGCATGCATTATTTCCAACACATGCATCGCCATGGCGCCGGATGCGCGGGGTGTACGGTTATGGGCAATCGCCGCGGCCATATCAGCCACTCCCAGTCCACGGCTGTTTTCAGGATATTCGTGAGTCAATTCCACATCCTGCCACTCTCCGCCGGGTTTACGCAGCCGGACCGGTCCGCCAAAGGTGTTTGGATCCGGCACGGACAATGATCCTTCCGCTCCATAAATTTCGATACGCGGGCAGTTATGGCTCCACACATCAAAACTGGTTACCAGCGTGCCGATCGCCCCGGCATTGAAGTCGAGCACTGCCGCTGTATGTGTGGGAACTTTCACATCAATGGTTTCGCCTTTATGCGGATCTGCGGTAATCGTCCGTGTCTCAAACGACTTACGCACTGAACCGCACACACGGCTTACCGGCCCCAGCAAAGTGATCAGTGCCGAAAGATAATACGGCCCCATATCAAACAGCGGTCCACCGCCGGGCTGGTAATAGAAGAAGGGATTGGGATGCCACCCCTCATGACCGTGACACATCATAAAGGCGGTCGCAGCAACCGGCCGGCCGATCGCGCCGTCATCAATCAGCTTGCGGCAGGTCTGAATACCGGCCCCCAACACGGTGTCCGGAGCACAACCGACCTGCAGCGCCCCGTCGGCGGCCGCCCCCATCAGCTTGCGGGCATCATCCAGCTCAGCCGTCAGCGGTTTTTCATTATATACATGCTTACCGGCTTTTACCGCCTGCATTGCCACATCATAATGCGCCGCCGGAATGGTAAGATTAAGCACAATTGAAACCGCACTGTCTTTCAACAGTTCATCCACCCCCAACGCCCGTACGCCTGCATATTTCTGCGCAACCGCCTCAGCGCGCGCCATTTCAAGATCGGCACAAGCCACGATCCGCGCCCCGGGCAGCCTGCCGGTCAGGTTATCAAGATAAATTCCGCTGATCGCCCCGCAACCGATAATGCCGACACCGACAGTTTTCGCTTCCATTTTGCACTCCTTGTTTTATTCCGAAACAATCTGTTGCCGGATGTGATACAGGATAAGCGCCTCATATGCAAGGGTGTGTTTTGCTCATTCCGATGAAGAAAGGGACATATTCTGCCCGCTCGCTGACCTTGTGTCGGCGAGCGGAAAAATTCAAATAAGGAGAGAGCAAGAAAAAACTGAGCTCAGATTGAGCAAGATTATGACTCAAGCTTTTCTTGCTCCAACAGAGCTCATCTTCATGTATTCATAACACCGTTGAACAAAATCTTCTTACTCGCCGACACAAGGTCGGCGAGCGCTGTTAAAGCGAGCAAATATCAACTAAAGCAACCCGGCAAAATCACGCCGCGGCGCCATCGCGCAGCGCAGCATCCCAGTTTTTGAAAACCGGCTGCAAACCGCGCGCATGTAACATGGCACAAAACTCATCAATCCCGCGGTCATCATTAATTGAGAACTGCCGGTCATCTCCGCCGGCCCCGCCGTCAGCATACCCGCCCACCGATGTGCGGCTGGCCACACTCATTCGCGAAACACCAACCCCGGCCATGCCGTCGCGGAAGGCCGGCCGCTCACGCGTGGAAAGTACCAGCGGCACATCCGGCAGACACAAGCGGAATGCCCAGATCACTTTAGCCAGCCACTGGTCACCAATCTCATATTCCGCGGAAAAGCCCCCCTGCTCGCTGCATAAGCGCGGAAAAGATATCATTACCCCCGATTTCCAATACTTGCGTTTGAGATAAAGAGCATGCTGAAAAAGAGCCAGGGCCTCACTCACCGGATCGGCCAAACCGAATAAGGCACCGATTCCCACCGAGCGCATGCCGGCGCGCAGGGCGCACTCGGGCGCTTCCAGCCGCGCCGCGTAATCACGCTTCGGCCCCCAGCGGTGCACCTCATCATAACGCGCACGGTCATATGTTTCCTGATAGAGCGTCAGGCTGATACAACCCAGCTCCACAAGACGCGCATACTCTGCTTCGGTCATCGGAAATGCTTCCACCCCCACTGCCGGAAAACGGCGCGCAGCGATCTCAACACCAAGCGCCAGATAATCGAAATCCGCCTCGGGACAGCGCTCACCGGTCAACAACAGCACATCACGCAAACCAAGATGATGGATTGCCTGCAGCTCAGTTTCAATCTCTGCGTGCTCAAGCCTGCGGCGTGACTGCTGACGGTCCGCGGCAAACCCGCAATAAGAACAGCCGCCGGGGCAATAGTTGGAAAGATACAAGGGGGCATACAGCGCAACCGTCCGGCCGAAATGACTGCGGGTGAGGCGCTGCGCCCTGCCTGCCATAGCCTCAAGCATTCCGTCCGCGGCCGACGACAAGAGCACGGCCAGCGAGCCGACATCCGCCCGGGGTGCCGCCAGCACCGCGGCAACCTGCTGCGGAGTTGCTGTAGCCACTTTTTCCCGCGCCGCCGCCGCATGCTCCAAACACAAAGCTAAATCATTGTTATTCACTGATGTTATCCCATAAAGACTGGCGGAATGACGTCTACCGCCCCAGAAACGCAGTCAAAGGACTGGTCGCAACCGCATCAGTTCCGCGGCTCATAAGCCCCGCGTTATACGCCATACGTCCAGCGGCAACCGCCTGCGCAAATGCCGCCGCCATAACAACAGGATTCTCCGCCGCGGCCACCGCACTATTAACCAGCACCGCGGAACAGCCGGCTTCCATTGCCGCCGCCGCCTCGGAAGGCGCCCGCAGTCCGGCATCCACAATCACCGGAATGCTGCTTTCGCTGATAATCAATTCAATCATCGCAAAAGTTTGCAACCCTTGACCACTGCCGATCGCTGAACCCAGCGGCATTACCGCAGCACAGCCGGCATCCTCCAGACGCTTGGCCAACACAGGATCGGCAGCAATATACGGCAGTACGACAAAATCGTCTTTCGCCAACTCACAGCAGGCTTGATAGGTTTCAATCGGATCGGGCATCAGGTGATGCGGATTAGGGTGAATTTCAACCTTTACAAACGGGCTGCCGCTGATTTCACGCCCGGCCTGGGCGGCGCGCACCGCTTCACGCGCATTGCGCGCACCGGAAGTGTTCGGCATCAAAGTCAAGCCGGCACATTCCGCCAGCGGCGCACACAAATCATCCACGCCCTCACTGAAACGCCGCAGTGCCACCGTTACCAGTTCGCAGCCTGCGGCCTTTACGGCATCCAGCATTACCGCCGTATCAGCAAACTTGCCGGTGCCAAGAATCAGGCGCGAACCGAAACGGTGCCCGCCTATAATCAGTTCATCAGATTCAGCCATATCATCAAGCCCTTTCAACCGCCGCCGGCGAGGGTTAATATCTCCACAATATCTCCGTCATTGAGTTCCGTAACCGACCGCTGAGCTCTTGGAACAACATTTTCATTTACAATCGTTGCAACCCGCTCCGGCAGCAGACCGGTGCACTCAACCACCTCTGTCAGCAGCGCCCCGGCAGGAAACTCGGCATGCTCGCCGTTTAAAACTATGTTCATATCATGATTCCATGCAAATTGATTCAATCAGTAAGACGTTGATAATGGTATCAATGCCCCTTGAATTGCAAACAAAAACAAAAATCCGCCTTGAAACAGTCAGTCTGAAACTGCAATATCCCGGACATGCAAACATCACTGACACATACGGAACGCATGCAGCGCTTTACGGACGCGGGACTCTATCTGGTGACATCCCAAACACTTTCAGCCGGACGCAGCACGCTGGAAATAATCAGGATGGTATTAGACGCAGGGGTAAAACTGATCCAGTTACGCGAAAAGGAAATGTCCATTCGCGAACTTACTCAGCTGGCGGAATCGGCACGAGAACTCACCGCGGAACACGCGGCCCTGCTGCTGATTAATGACCGGATCGACGTTGCGCTGGCAGTTGAAGCCGATGGTGTGCATCTGGGCCAGGATGACCTGCCGCTGGCCCGCGCCCGCCGCATCGCACCGGAACTGATCATCGGCGCATCAACCCATTCGATTGCAGAAGCCCGACGTGCACAGGCCGACGGGGCTTCATACATCAATATCGGCCCATTGTTCCCCACCAATACCAAAGAAGTTGCCACCCCGCCGCTTGGCTTTGAAGGATTGCGCTCTATTGCGGAAGTCACACAAGTGCCCTTCACTGTCATGGGAGGAATTAAGCCGGAGCACATTCCCGAACTCACCGCCAACGGCGCAAGGACCATCGCAGTGGTAACCGCCGTAACCGCCGCGCCCGACCCAACCGCCGCCGCCGTAGATTTGCTCGGAATTATCCGGCGACAGGTGATATTACAATAGCGCAGCGGTTATTGCCGCATGGCCATCCGGCGCTCCTCGATGGCGCAAGCCAGTACCGGCACGGTGAACCACGTCACAATGGCCAGCGTCATGCCGCCGACGACCGGCAGCGTCATCGGCAACAGCAGTTCGGAACCGCGTCCGGTCGCGGTCAGCACCGGCAGGAGCGCCAGCAGGGTGGTAGCCGAAGTCATCAGACATGGCCGGATACGGCGCAGTCCGGCCTCAATCACGCTGGCGCGAATTTCATCGCGCGTCTGGGGTTTGTCCGCCGCGAAGCGCTGGGCGATATAGGTGGCCATCACCACGCCGTCATCCACGGCAATTCCGAAAAGCGCCAGAAAGCCGACCCAGACCGCTACACTGAGATTGATGGCATGTAGATTGAACAATTCCCGCATGTTGACGCCAAAGACCGCGAAGTTGAGAAACCAGTCCTGTCCATAGAGATACAGCATAACAAACCCGCCGGCCCAGGCTACTGCGATCCCGCTGAAGACCACTGCGGTTGACGCGATCGTCTTGAACTGGAAATACAGGATCAGGAAGATGATGCCGAGCGCCAGCGGCAATACCACGCGCAATGTGGCCATGGCGCGTAACTGGTGCTCGTAGGAACCGGCAAAACGCCAACTTACCCCGGCCGGCACCACCAGATCGCCCTGCTCGACCATGGCAGCGAGGTAGGCCTGGGCGCCTTCTACCACATCCACTTCGGCCATACCGGGCGCGCCGCCAAAGGTGATGTAAGAAGTCAGAAAGGTGTTCTCGCTGCGGATCATCTGCGGGCCGCGCGCGTATTCCACGCGGGCCAGGTCACCGAGCGGAATCTGTGCGCCGTCCATGGCCGCGACCAGGATATCTTCGAGCGCCTCAATATCTCCGCGCAATTCGCGCGGATAGCGCACCCGCACCGGATAGCGCTCGCGGCCCTCGACCGTCGTGGTCACCGTCATGCCGCCCACAGCGGCGGCAATCGTGCGCTGCACATCAACCACATTGAGTCCATAGCGCGAAACAGCCTCGCGATCAATGGCGATTTCCAGATAGGGTTTGCCCACGACACGCTCGGCATTGACGGTTTCCGCGCGCACGCCCGGTGCCTGACGCATATGCCGTTCGAGTTCAACCGCCATAAGATTCAGGGTCTCAAGATCGGGTGCGCGCAGTTTGATGCCCATCGGCGCCCGCATACCGGTCTGAAGCATTACCAGGCGAGTCTCGATCGGTTGCAGCTTCGGTGCCGAGGTCGTGCCCGTAAGATGCGCAGCCTTAACTATCTCGTCCCAGATATCGTCCGGCGTGCGGATGTGGTCGCGCCATTGCCGATAGGGCCTGCCGCGTGAATCCTCGATCAGTTCACCTTCGGCATCCCGGATGAACTCGTCCTTCCGCCGGTCGTAACGGAAGTTGATGCGGCGGCCCGCGTCGTTGAGCTTGTATTCCGGCTTGTAGTGAATCACCGTTTCAATCATCGAAACGGGTGCCGGATCCAGCGCGCTCTCCGCGCGGCCAAGCTTGCCGACAACGAGGTCCACCTCGGGTACGGACGCCATCGCGACGTCCTGATACTGCATGACCTCCAACACTTCCCCCAGCGAGGCGTGCGGCATGGTGGTCGGCATCCACAGGAACGATCCTTCGTCCAGCGGCGGCATGAATTCGCGGCCAAGACCGGGAAACTCGTGGGCGGCCCAGACCCAGAAGCGCCGCTGCCGGATCCAGTCCGGATTAGCGCCCACCCTTTCCAGCGCGGCCGGAATGATGCCGAACACCCGGTCAAAGCCCTGCCAGACGCTGCCGCCCAGAAGCAGAATGAAGACCGGCAACGCGAGGAACACCGCCTTGTGCGCCAGCGCCCAGCCCAGAATCCGGCGATAGCCCCGCATCAGCAGGAATAACGCCAACATCAGGCCGCCTATCAGACCGCCGACGAAAACGAAATTGCGCGTCAGGCCACGGGCCGGACCCAGTGGCTCCCATATTCGCGCCAGAGTCCAGATCACAATCAATATAAGAGCCAACGATCCTACGCGCGGCAAGGCATGTCCCGCACGGATGAACGCTCCGCCAATGCGGTCAAAAACTGTCCGCACACGGCGGTTTACGAGACGCCCGCCATACCAGACCGCCTGTGCGGCCAGGATCACGATGCCGACAACCAGCAAGCCGGTCCGGCCGCGCAGGATGCCCAGCGCTAGCAGCAGCACCGCAAGCAGAACGGGTAGAATCAGCCGCAGTTTCCGCGCCCGTTCGGCAGTCGCGCGCGAGGGATGCATCACATGCATCATGGATGGAACGAGCGTCAGGGCGACCGCCACCGAGCTGAACAGGACAAACGTCCAGGTATAGGCCAGCGGGGTGAACATCTTGCCCTCCGCCCCCGTCATCGTAAACACGGGCAGAAACCCGATCACCGTTGTGGCAATCGCGGTCAGGACAGCGGAAGCCACTTCGGAAGCCCCGCGGAAGATCACCTCAAGGCGCGGCTCGTCCGGCGAGGCTTCCTGCAAATGCTTGTGAATGTTCTCGGACAGGATAATACCCATATCGGCAATGACGCCGATCGAGATCGCGATCCCGGCCAGGGATACCAGGTTGCTGTCCACCCCGAATAGCTTCATGAGAATGAAACAGATCAGAATGGCCAGCGGCAGCATACTGCTGACAATGAAAGCAATGGGTAAATGCAGCACCATGATCAGAACAACGGCGATAACCACTAGCATCTCCTCGACCAGCGCGTCGTTAAGCGTCGCCAGCGTCTCGTAGATCAGACCGGTACGGTCATAAAATGAGACGATGTCGAGTTGACTGATGGTGATTCCATCGGGCCATTGCCCGCGTGGATTGGCGCGCAGCCAGGCCAGCCAGGCTTCCTGATTCAGCGCCGCGCCGTCGAATGCGCCGAACCCCTGTTCCGCAGCAAATGTCACCAGCGCCGCGTGATCCGTCTGCGCCCAGTCGACAACCGCGCGCGTTGGCAGTCCGGGGCGGATTTCCTCGATCTGGGCTTTGACGTTATGGATCGCTTCAAGCGGATTGTAGCCTTCACGCACAACCACCACACCGCCGACGGCCTCGGCCCCCATCTTGGTCAACGCCCCGCGCCGCTGAGCCGGCCCCAGTGTAACCGTGGCCACATCCCGGATACGGATCGGCAGGCGGTCCGGACCGCCGCGCACAGTCGCCTGTTCAATGTCCTGCAAGTTCTTGATAAATCCCAGGCCCCGCACGATGTACTCAACCCGGTTAATTTCCGTTACCCGCGCCCCGATATCCAGATTGCTCTTACGCACCGCCTCGACCACCTGGCCGAGGGTCACATGGTGCGTACGCAGAGCATCAGGATTGACGTCCACCTGATACTCGCGTACGAAGCCGCCGATGGATGCCACCTCGCTGATACCCTCGGCGGCCAGCAGCGCGTAACGCACGGTCCAATCCTGAACGCTGCGCAACTCGTGCAGATCCCAGCCGCCGGTAACATTGCCGTCCGGATCGCGGCCTTCCAGTGTATACCAGAAAATCTGCCCGAGCGCCGTGGCGTCGGGACCCAGCGCCGGCTGGGCGTCGGCCGGGAGCAGGCCGGCGGGCAGGCTGTTGAGTTTTTCAATAATGCGCGCACGCGACCAGTAGAACTCGATATCCTCGTCGAAAATCAGAAAGATCAGTGAGGCACCGAACATGGACGTGCTGCGCACTTCATGCACGCCGGGAACGCCCAATAGCGATACCGTCAAAGGATAGGTAACCTGGTCTTCGATATCCTGCGGCGAGCGCCCCGGCCATTCCGTAAAAACAATCTGCTGATTCTCACCCAAATTCGGAATAGCATCCACCGGCACAGGATCACGCGGAAAACCGCCCAGATCCCAGTCGAACGGCGCCACCGCCAGACCCCACAGAATCACCCCAGCCAGCAACAACAGCGTCACCAGTTTCTGCTCAAGGAAGAATCTAATAAAGCGATCAAGCATCATCATTCCCCCGCTTGCGGAATAGATTCAAACACAACCCCTTGCTTTCGCTGCTCTTCAATAATGTCAGCGGCGCGTTCACGGACTTCATCCAGGCACGGCGGACAGCAAACGTAGATACGGAGGCCGTCGTGGTCATGATAAAACTGACGGTTGATCGGCCCGCCCATCACCGGGCACTCTGTTTGCAGGCGCGGCTCATCGGCCGCCACGTCATGCCCGGCATGCTCCGTTTGTCCATGATCATGCGTGGGCGGTTTGCCGCCATCCGGAGCCATCATGCTGGGCCGTCCGCGAATCTGCAGCTCGCTATCGATCTTGAATTGACCGTTGACGACGACCAGATCGCCTTCGTTCAACCCTTCACTGACAACATAAACATCGCCCGCGCGCGCGCCAAGCGTTATTCGGCGCGGCTCAAAGGTCGGCCGGTCTTCGTCGGGCAAACGCACATAGACCAGCGCGCGTCTGCCCGTGATCAACGGCGCAGAAGCCGGTATGACGAGGGGCACATCGTTTGTGAGTGTGGGGGTGTGAGTGTGTGGGTGAGTGGGTGCGTCAGGCGGCGGGCGTCGGGCGTCGGGAGTCGCAAGTCGCGAGTCCTGCACATAAGGTGCCCGAACCTGGGCGGAAACAAGCATATCAGGCTTGAGCTGCCGGTCGGGATTATCCGCCTCGACCCGCAGGCGGGCCGTGCGGGTGCGTTCGTTGATCACGGGCTCGATAAAGCTGATTTCGCCTTCGAACGCTTCTCCCGGGTGAGCGGTCACGTTGAATTCGACCTTCTGGCCGACGGCCAGCCATGCCAGATCGCGTTCGTAAGCCTCCAGATTAACCCAAACCCGGGACAACTCCGCAATACGGGTCAGGCGCCCGCCCTCGCGCAACCATTCACCCTCGCGCACGACCATCGGCAACGCCACGCCCGCGGCCGGACTCTCGACCCGGAACGTGCGCGGCATCTCGCCGCTTTTCAACACTTCGTCAATTTGTGCCATGCTCACACCACGGCGAATCAGCCGGGCACGGGCCGCCTCCAAAACGTCTGCGGCTCCATCCCCCACCACAAGCAGCTCGCGAAACGCCGTCGCAACAGCCGGACTATAGAATTCCGCCAGCACCTCGCCCTCCGCTACCGGCTGCCAGGGCGTGCTGACAGCCAGTCGTTCCACATAAGCTTCCGTGCGGGCAACGATGTCATACAGGCGACTTTCGTCGAACCCGACCTTGCCAAACAGATCAATCTCGATCTCGACCGTCCGCCGCTCAACCGGCCAGGTCCGGATATCCATCAAAGCGATAGCACGGTTACTCAGCCGCAGCCGCGGCACGTCCGTTTCGTCATCGCCATCGTCATCGTCGTCAGGTAACGGAATCAGATCCATGAAACAGATCGGGCACTTGTCATCAGGATCGGGCGAGCGCACCTGCGGATGCATCGAGCAGTAGTAGATAGTTTCTTTGGCCCCCACCTCTTCGCCATTCGCATCATCATGCTGATGTTCGGCGGATATGCCCCCGCGCCACAGTCCCAGCACAAACCCCAGAACAAGCAACGCCAGCCAAATCACAATATCACGCTTTGTAAAATCAAAATTCTCATATATCTTTTTCATCTCAATCACCTTTCTTGATAAACTCGAACGCCCCGACACAGCAGCCGATATCGGCCAGGGCGATTTCGCGGTCGGCCGCGGCGCGCGCGGCCTGTAATTGAAATTCGAGCAGGGTACGCCGGGCGTCGATCAGGGTCATGAACTCCGCCGAACCATCGGCATACGCCTGGCGGGCAACTGTCAGCGCTTGTTGAGCCTTGGGAATCAGCGAATCGTTAAAAAGCAAAAACCGCCGTTCGGCGTCTTGGAATTGAAAGACCGCCATGCTAAGTTCGGCACGCAGCCGGTTGCGCAGCGCGTCGCGGTCATGCGCGGCGGCGTCCAGCATTGCCGCAGCCTCCCGGATACCGGCGCGAATCCGGCCGCGCCAGACCGGCAGCGTGAAGCCGGCCATCAGGCCGATGTCCGATTCGTCGCCGCGACCATCCATGCCCGGCATCACCATCCACCCGGCCCCCAGCATGACATCCGGCAGCCCGTTGCGCCGTGCCAGAGCCATGCGCCGCCGCGCGGCTTCGATGCGGGCGTCCGCCGCTTTCAATTCAGGATTCAAGTCCGCCAGCATCCCGTCCAACAGCGCTTCATCGACAATCATCGGGGCGGACGGCTCGACCGTCGGCCATGGCAGCACTTCACCCACCGGCAGATTCAACAGGGCCGCCAGTCCGGCCGACTGAGCACGGCGCTGATCACGCAAGGCGTCCAGACTGTCAATCAACCGTTCCCGTTCAATCTGCACCTTGATCAGCGCGGCGAACGATGCAGTTCCTGATTTATAGCGCGCATTGACCGCTTTTTCCAAGTCGGCCAGCAATTGGACGTTTTCCTCGGTCACCGCCGTGGCGCGGGCCAGATAATGATAGTTGTAAAAGGCCTTGGACAGGCGGTCGAGCAGCATAAAGCGTTCAGCCTCGAAAAGATACCAGGCAGCCTCCGCCTCCGCCGTTGCCGCGTCTTCCTTCAAGCCGCGCTTGCCGAAGGCCGGAAACATCTGTGTCAGACTGACCTTGTAACGTGTGTCCATCTGATCGATAAAATACTCGAACGACAGTGTCGGATCGCCTAATGCGCGCGCCTGCGGAATACGTTCAATAGCGGCAAGGGATCTTTCAAAAGCGGCACGCACAACAGGATTGCCGTGCATGGCATAAAGGAAATATTCATCAAAGCCAACCGCTTCAGCATAAAAATCCCGTTCGCCCTGCACAGCGTCATGGTAATATAATACTGTGGGACTCTGCGTCATCTGCTTGCGCATTGAACGCTCGGGCAAAGTTGCACAGCCTGTTATCAAAAACAGGCTGCATAACGCCGTCACGCCGGCAAAGTATGGCACATGTTTCAGCATATCCTCCTCAGCCGGACCTGCCGGACAGGACCGTCCTGTCCGACAGCCCCATCTTTCTCAATGCTTATGACCGTGATCCTCTGCCGGCTGTTTTCCGGCTTTAGCCTCCGGCTTAATCTTTTCCGCCCGCTCACCGCGTTCGGCCAGTTTAGCCAGTGCCGCTGCCGGATCTTTCTCAACCGCCCCAAGGCAGCCGCTGCAGCACACATAGATACGCTGTCCTTCATGGTCAACATAGAGCTTCTTGTCTATTTTTGCACCCATAATCGGACAGGTTGTCTGTGCCTTCAGTTCAGCCTTTTCGGCCTTCTGTTTGGCAGCCTCAATCGGACAGTGTTCCGCAGGTTTCTCGGCTTCCTTCACCTGCGGTGCCGCATGTCCCGGACAGCAGCCACCTGCATATACCGCGGAAACGCCCAGTGTGACCACACCGGCCGTCAACGCACTCATCATCACTATTGCCTTCATTGTCCCCGCTCCTTCCTGTTTTGTCTTTCTTGTCTCATTATGCATCAATTGACACATAATGAAACATACTACTTTTACTAACGGCACATCTTCTTAATCACCTGCATCAGCTCTTGCAGCTTCTCATCAGTATCAGCTTTTGATCCGCCCTGCAGCGTTTCACTGACACAGTTATCCAAATGTTTTCCCAGTATCAGACGCCCCAGCGAGCCAAGTGCGGCCTGCGCAGCATGTATTTGGGTGATTATATCAATACAATACTCGCGCTCATCGATCATGCGCTTGATGCCACGCACCTGTCCCTCAATCCGGTTAACGCGCGCCAGATGTTCCGTATGCGACAATTTGTAAGGTTTCTTATTCATAATCTCACCTCTATTTGAAGCATATCATATACCATATGGGGGTATATGCAAGTTTTTCTTTAAACAGCCATCAAACGCAAAAACTGCCGATAAAAAACACCTTTGCTCTTTACACCCGCATCTAACGCGGTGTAACTTGTGGCCGCTGCGATAGCGAGTAATACAAAAACCACAAAGGTTTAATCACATAATTAAGTTTACACACAGAGGAGACAACATGAAGACTGTCAGTGTTCTTTCATTTGCGGCTTTGATGCTCGCCGTTATTTATGGCTGCACACAGCCTCAAGCCGGCGACCATGCGCGTGCCTACGAGAACGGCACATATCGCGGTGTGTTTATCGATGGCGACAGTATTCAGATCAATGTAGAGTTACGCATTGAAGAAGACATCGTTAAGGCGGCGGCTTTCAGGCACCTTCGCCGCGATGAAAATTACCATCTGGACACCAAGGAAGAGCCTTACATATCTGTTGTTCAGCAATATCAAGAGGCATTAGATCATTTGGTCGGTAAAAACATTAATGCAAACCTTTCAGACCTCTACAATCCTGAAAACATCGTCAGCACCCATGTCGACGGTTATACGGCAGCCACCTTACGAAGCAACAAGATTATCTCGGCCGTCCGCGATGCACTAAACCGTGGCGTTTACAGCTACTGAATTACTGAAACCTGAGCACTCCTGGTCGAAAAGACCTTCGGACAGGACCTAGTTAGGCGTTACGATCACCTTGATTGCGTCAGCCTTGTTGTTTTTGGCCGTGTGCATGGCTTCGGCAAGCTGTGACAATGGATAACGATGCGAAATAAGCGCTTTGCCCGGCAGAATTTCCGCGTGCAGCATTTCCAGCACTGCCGGCAAATATAACGCCGGCGCAGCAAAACTGGCTCTTAACTGCAGCTTTCGAAAGTGAAAGTCATTGGCGTCAAAAGTAATCTCACCGCCGTCTGTACCGATTCCAATATAAGTCAGAATGCCGCCATAACGCAGCCACGGCATAACCGCCGGAATCTCCGCCGCCGGAGCAGTCATTAAAATATGATCAAATGTTTCGTTGAGCGTATTGCAGTCTTTCAGCGGAGCATCCCACTCATAAACTTCCGCCCCCAGCCTGCCGGCCAAAGCCAGCCGGGCTTTGGAGTGACTGTGCCCCACGCATACCAGCCTTGCAGCACCGCGCTGACGCGCCAGCGCAAGTGCCCCCAGCGCAATCGGCCCCGGACCAACCACACAGACATGCGCCCCCGGCTGAATACCGGCGGTCAAAACCATGTCAAACGCCACCCCCAGCGGCTCGGCTAAAGCCGCCACATCCGCTTGCAGTCCCGCATATTTCACAGCATGACTGGCCGGCGCATCAAAATAGGTGCTGAACCCCATGGCGGACTGCCCCCAGAAGGAATCTTTAGACGAACGGCACAGGTCAGGCCGTCCGTTACGGCAAACGGAACAGCTTCCGCAGAATGCCGAAGATTGCAATGTGACTCTTTCGCCGGCAGTCAGCTCACACACTCCGCTGCCGACCGCTTCAATCACACCGGCAACCTCATGACCAAACGGCCGCCATTCCCTGGCTTCGGCCGCCGCCGTCAAATCTGTTCCGCAAATCCCGCAGGCTTCAACTTTTAACCGGATCCATCCCGGCAGCGGAACATCCGGCAGTACAACCTCGCGCAAATCAAAACGCCATGGACTCTTGAGATACGCCGCACATGTCTTCATCATTCATATCCTTTTTGACACCCCGGGTAAAAAAACCTAGTCCCACTCTTCGTTACCACACTTCGTCGGCTACGCCTTGCAAGACTGCGGGGTGAACTTAATCGAACTGATACGTCGCTGTGTTTGCCGGAAAGTGCTCTTGCAAATGACATCCTCTTCGTGAAATCAGCCTTCCGTGGTTGTATTTCTTCGCAGTAAAAACTAATATAAGGGCAATAGTTACTCTGCGCACATATAAGCCAAAGCCTGCTTTGCATTTATGGCGGAAAGACTGCCAGAATCAATTTTTAACGCTAATTCAACACAATGCCCAGCCTCTTCCAACAGATCCTGCTGCATATAATAGATGGCCTGAGCTGCCAGCCACGCGGACATGGCTGACGGGTGCGTCTCTTCCGGTAGCGTTGAATTTGTATTTTCAAACAGCGCCTTGGCTTCATCCATACGTTGATCATTCAAAAAAAGTTGCAGCAATGCCGCATGCGCAAAAAGATACGTCGGATGCTCGCTGACAAGCTCGCGCAAAAGCCGCTCCGCTTCATCATAAATCCCCCGGTTGACGAGTGTAACCGCATAGTTTAAACATGCCGGGTAAAATTCAGGGGCACCTTCCATAATTTCTTCAAACAGCTTTCCGGCCTGCTCGTACTTACCTTTACTTTGCGCTTTCACCCCTTTTTCAAATGTGCGCCTGAACTGCTTAGGAAGATCTCCGTATACGTGCTCGGAGTTCAGTGATATACCACTGCTGACAACTTTCTGCCGTTGCCCCTTTAAACTAATTTTAACTCCATTTCTACCGTCAATTTCCCCTAGTTCATCCAGATAACGCAACGCAGATAAGCGCAACTCGTCGGAACCAATATCACCATTAACCAATGTCCTCAGCAACTTCATTGCTTCGGGATGTTTTGCTCTTGCCAGCATATCTACAGCACTCTCATGGCATTCGTCTCTATCTTCATTCAATAATGCAGTACAAAACTCGATCAAAGTCAACCCCGTAAGCCATTTATCAATTTCCTTTTTGTTTTTCTTACCACCTTTTAATATTTTCTCAACATATGCTATGGGGCATATTTCATAAGCCAGAAAATAAAGCCAGCTGCCATTTACCGTTTTGGGAGTCGCTTTCTTTTTCAAGCAATCGATGTAACGCACAATCATAGCATGTTTAGGATGCGATATCCGAACACGTTCAAGATCAGCCTCAGCACGCCGATACATCTCCAGATTGGCTGCCGCAATACCCGAAAAGAAAAAAACATCCCGGCAGCCTTCTTTAACCGAAGCCGAGTCCACCTGCTTCAAGATTTCACGGTGCCGCCCAAAACGCGCCAGCGTCTCGCAAAGCTTAATTCTTGCATCATCATTCGGTAAATCCATCTTCAAAGCCTGATCAAGGTATGCCTCCGCGGTCTCATGCTCATTAATAACAAGGTGGAACATCGCAAGATTGCACACACCGAACGGATTAGGTAACGCACAGGCCGGCAATGCCGCTTGCTGAGCACGAATGGCCTCGCGCAAATTACCAACGGCATAGAGGCACAGCGCCATGTTATTGTATGGACTGGGAATAAACGGCGCGGCATCAATTGACTGCCGAAACCACGCAATGGCTTCCTCGTAAGCCCCCTGCTGCATACAGGCATAGCCACGAGATGACAGCTTTTCTCCCCTTTCAAAATCACCAGCAAGTATAAAATCAGTATCGTCATCAGACCGCTTATGCAAACCTGCATAAGTTGTCTTCAATCCGGATTTTTCCGCGGGCTTACGGGTATAGCAGCAGAACTTGTACTTTTTCCCGCTGCCGCAGGGACAAGGTCCATATAAAATTTCATTATCCATATATCACATTTCGTTCTGCATGTGATGCATGAGGGCGGCTCGGGCATCATCCGCCGCTGGCAGTTCATTACAGAAAACTATGTCTATTCCCGTATCCTCTTTCAGCGGTGACAGCAGATTGTATAAAAGCGGACTGGCAACCCGGATCTGACGAGGCATAAAACTGTTTTTATGAAGCACGGAAATCAGCCTGCCGGGCATCTCACCCCACATTGTGCGCAGACCTTCCTGTGCCGTCAGCACTTCAGCACCGAGAATGCAACCGTTTCCAGTCTCGACCGCCAGCAAAAGATAAGTAAGCGCCGGACGCTCGCCAGGACTTTTCTGTATCCCGCCCGGTGCTATGAAGAAATCGGCTTCAAGCGCCCGGATGTTACGCGGAAGAGTTTGCAATTCCTTGAATTGCTCGACATCAACTAAGAAATTCAGCTCAAACGATTCCGGCTCAGCGAGTACTTCATAACTGTTCTCCCATATGACGCCGTCACCTTCAGACCGAGATGTCCGTACAAGGTATTCATTAGCATTATCCGTACGCAAAACATCCGGGTTGTCTTCTATCAGCATCGCCATCGTCAGTGCCTGCCGCAACGCGACAGTCAGCTTTTCAACTTCACCCTTCTCCAGAAACCATGGATAGAATCCGGGGCGGTAACTTCTGAAAAGCGGCCATTGGTTTGCTCCGCGAAACTTCAACCCCAATCGTTTTATTATGCTCCTGTCCGCGGCCTCCAGAGCATCGCGGTCTTCAAACGAAGCCATTAGTTGCGGAATTTCAAGCAATAACTCAGCACCGCAATGCCCCGGTTCCTGAGATTGAAGATCGTTGAACATGTGCAATGCTTCATTACCAAGATAAACCGATACCGCAAAATGCTGTCCGATTCCGCCCATGACACTGACGTATCCGATATCATTTGTACCAGGAAAGCGTACCCCGAAAACATCAGTTTCATTCATCCATTTCCATGGTGCAAGCTTCTTGATCTGTTCGGCAACTTCGTAAAGCGACCGCCACGCCGGCAGGTCTATAGCGTTTGTATGTTTCAATGACGACATAATCCACCTATAGTTAAATGATTAAGAGTAGAGAATTACACCGTGCGGCGGCTTATGTCAAGTTGACGCAAATGACGGGCAGCTTTTCGTTATAGCAAAGACCCCCGTGATTGGTAAATAAATTATTTGACCCAGGAACGCTAAACATGCTATACATTACTATGTTGATAATGTATGTAGCTTTTGAGGTTGGACGGACGCAGAAAATATGAACGAAGATTATACAGATTTCGGGTACAGCGGGGACGGCACAGCGGAAGATCTGGTGCGCTGGGGACTTGACAATTTTCACCCGCGCATCGCTTTAGCCTGCAGTTTCCAGACAACGGTTCTGGTTGATATGGTGATGAAAGTCCGCAAAGACGCCCGTATCATTGCGGTCGATACCGGTCGTCTGCCGGAAGAGACCTATGAATGCGCCCGGGATATCGAGCGGCGCTACGCAACCCAGATTGAATGGTACCATCCACAGGCCGCCCCCCTGGAGGACCTCACCCGCACCAAGGGCCAGTTTTCCTTTCGCGAAAGTGTTGAGAACCGCCGCGAGTGCTGCTTTATCCGCAAAATTGAACCGCTCAACCGGGCGTTGACCACCGTTGACGCGTGGTTTTCCGGCATCCGCCGCGAACAAAGCGCCCACCGCTCGGGCAGTGGAAAAATCGAACGCGACAGCGGCCATGGCGGAATTGTCAAAATCAATCCAATCGCGGACTGGACATGGGATCAGGTGCTGGAGTATGTTAAAAAACATAAATTACCGTACAACCGGCTGCTGGATAAAGGATACGCATCCATCGGCTGCGCCTGCTGCACACGCCCGGTCGAAGAAGGCGCGCCGGCACGCACCGGCCGCTGGTGGTGGGAAGATGAAGAACACAAGGAATGCGGGATCCATGTAAGGAACTGGAACATTTAATATTAATATGCATGTAAACAAACAACAACATCGTGCAACCCGTCTGCTGCACTGCACGCACGACGCGGCGGATTACGACGGTGCCGTCGGCATGCCGATTGTTACGTCAACCGCCTACGAACAGGCCACGGCCGAGGAGCTGGAAGCTGTGTTTACAGGCCGAGCCCCGGGATATGTTTATGCGCGAATCGGAAATCCAACAGTAACAGCGTTTGAGTGGCAGGCCACGGTGCTGGAAGACGGACTGGGCGCACTGGCTTGCGCATCCGGCATGAGCGCGGTCAGCGCCACCCTGATCCTGCTGGCCGGTGGAGAAGGCGAAATTATCGCCTCCCCCGCTATTTTCGGCGGAACCCGTTACCTGCTCACCCGCACATTGCCGCCATTAGGCATTCACACCCATTGGGTTGATATGCAGGATTACGCCGCAGTTGAAAAAGCCATAACCCCCGCCACCCGCGCCATTTTTACTGAAACCATCGGCAATCCGGCAATGACCGTGGCCGATCTTGACCGGCTGGCGGAAATTGCCGGCCGCTATGGCGTCGCGCTGATCGCCGACAACACCGCCACACCCTATATCTGTCGGCCGAAAGATCACGGAGCGCATATCATTATTCATTCGGCATCAAAATTTATCAGCGGCCACGGCAATGCGATCGGCGGGTTGATTGTCGATAGCGGTACTTTTGACTGGTCACCCCCGCGTTACGCCCATATGCGTGAATGGGTTGAAAAGTTCCGGCATTTCGCATTTCTGGCGGCACTGCGTTCACAGGTGCAGCGCGATCTTGGCGGCTGCCTTTCGCCATTCAATGCCGCACTGCTGATCAGCGGCATGGAATCCCTGCCGGTGCGCATGGAGCGCTGCTGCACCAACGCCGCGCAACTGGCAGCATGGCTGAATGAACGCTCCGACGTAGCGGAAGTCAACTACCCGGGATTGCCCGCGCATCCGGATTACGCCATTGCCGGAAAAATGACCGACGGAAAATACGGAGCACTGCTGGCCTTGCGGCTTGGTACACGTGCACGCTGCTTTAAGTTTATCAATGCACTGAAAATCTTCCGCAATGTGGCGAACCTGGGAGATGCCCGTTCACTTGTCGTACATCCGGCATCGACGATCGCCCGCGAACTTGATAAAGAAAGCATGCTCAGTTCAGGCATTTATGACGATTTGCTGCGGATATCGGTCGGCCTTGAAAATGTCGACGACTTAATCGCCGACTGTTCAGGGGCGCTGGATGCCGCGGAATGAACAGAAAAACAAGGAGAACACACAATGAAGATAGTAATCAACGGAGAGAGCACTGAGATTGCCGAACCGCTGCCGGTTACCGATCTGCTGTCAGTCCAGAACGTCAAAATGCCCGATATGGTTTCGGTCGAACTCAACGGCAATATTCTCAGCCGCAAGGAATTCGACACAACCATTATCAATGAAGGCGATAAAGTGGAGTTTTTATACTTCATGGGCGGCGGAACCGCCGGGAGAGCATAAGATGCCTTTGACAGAATCGCAGATTGAACGCTACTCGCGTCACATCATTCTTTCGGAAGTCGGCGGTGCCGGGCAGGAGAAAATCCTGTCAGGCCGGGTGCTGCTGGTCGGCGCCGGCGGTCTGGGCTGCCCCGCCGGACTCTATCTGGCCGCGGCCGGGGTCGGAACGCTGGGCATTATGGATGGCGATGAGGTTGACCTGAGCAACCTGCAACGCCAGATCGCCCACACCACGCCCGATATCGGCAAACCCAAGGTCGATTCGATCGCCGCCAAATTGCGCGCAATCAATCCGGATGTAAACGTCATTACCATGCGCGAAAGACTGACCGCCGCCAATGCTCTGCAAATTATGCAGAATTATGATTTCGTGATCGACGGCACCGATAATTTCGCGTCAAAGTTTCTGGTGGCTGATGCCTGCCATTTTGCGGGTAAACCCTACTCGCATGCCGGCATCCTGCGCTTCAACGGACAGCTTATGACAGTGCTGCCGGGAAAAAGCGCCTGCTACCGCTGCGTTTTTAATGCCCCGCCGCCGCCCGGCGCAGTACCCTCCTGCTCCCAGGCCGGCGTGATCGGCGTGATGGCCGGAATCATTGGCACCCTGCAAGCGGCGGAAGCCATCAAGTTTCTGCTCGGTAAAGGCGAACTGCTGACAGACCGCTTGCTGGTGCATGACGGTCTGCGCGGCGACTTCCGTAAAGTGAAACTGGCCCGCAATCCGCAGTGCCCGCTTTGTGGCGAAAACCCGGATATAACCGAATTGCACGATGAAGCACCACCGGTATGTGCGTTGTGACAAGGTGACAAGGTAGCAAGGTAGCAAGGTGGCAAGGTGGCAAGGTGGCAAGGTGGCTTGTTTATAGTAGTTCTCAAAATCTTTGTCGCGAGCTTTGTCGCGAGCTTTGTCGAAATGAAGCGGAAGGGAGACTGAAGACCGGGAATGCGCGATGCGGGGGACGGGATACGGGATCGTGAAATTAGAAAGTAGAACGTGGAGAGAGGGGGAGATTAGGGTGAAAGAATAGGGCGAAAGATTATGGGGAGACACTAACCCCT
>PXDI01000408.1 GCA_003565095.1 PVC group bacterium
CAGCATACCGCACTGCGGGAAGCACTGACAGAGAGTCATGCCGCCGGACGGCTGATAGCCGCAATCTGTGCCGGACCACAGGTGCTGCACGCTGCCGGACTGCTCGACGGCCGTAAAGCCACCTGCTACCCCACACTGGCGGAAAAACTGCCAACTGCTCACTACCAGGAAGAAACTGTAGTTACCGACGGCAACATAATCACCAGTCGCGGCCCCGGCACCGCATTTGAATTCGCCCTCACCATCGCCGCCAGACTAGCCGGCCACGACCGCGCCGCCCAAGTCAGATCCGCCCTGTGTATGGAATAACATCCCCCGTATCCCCTGCTTCGCCAAGGTTTCGCAGGACAGGCCGCATCAGGCATTAGGCGTTAGGCATTAGGCGTTAGGCGTTAGGCATTAGGCGTTAGGCGTTAGGCGTTAGGCGTCAGAGCCGTATAGTCACTGGCCTTCAGTCTCTCTTCTCCCGCATCCCTTCTGAAACCTTGTAACCTTGCCACCTTGTAACCTTGTAACCCTATTCCCCGCATCCCCTGCTTCGCCAAGGTTTCGCAGGACAGACCGCATCAGGCATCTCTTCCGCTTCAGATCGACAAAGCTCGCGACAAAGTTTCCTGAGTTAAACATTGGGACACCCAAATGCAAAACCCAAGTCAATGTTTATAGAGTTTTTCTTCTCACTCTTTTTCAAATGTTGAACTCAGGAAAGGATGCCGGACAAGATTTTGCAGCGTACGGCGCTATACCGCCGCCGCTAAAAACGATGTTGTGCAAAAAAACAAAAGGGTTGACTTATGCAACATCCCCTTACTAATGTGTAAGGAATAAATAATGTGTAAGGAGACGAATTATGGTTACTGCAACATTGACCAGCAAAGGGCAGCTCACGATTCCCAAGGCCGTGCGGGACACTCTTCATCTTCATAGTGGCGATCTCGTCGCTTTCATTATCCATGGTGATAAAGAAGCCGTATTGAAACCAATGACAAAATCTGTTGACGAGGTGTTCGGTCGCCTTTACTCCCCCGGGCAACCCCGCAAGAGCGTAGAACAGATGAAAGATGCCGTGGCGGGACGAATGAGGAATCTAAAGAAATGATCGCACTCGACACGAACATCCTTGTAAGGTTTCTCGTTCGCGACGATGAGAAACAGGCGGAGACCGCCCGGAAGCGCATCAAGGAGGCCGAAATGCGGCGAGAGCGCCTGAAAATCCCGCTGCTTGTCGTTTTGGAAACCATCTGGGTTTTGGAAAGCGCTTATGACAAGACCAGATCAGAAATACTCGATGCGATTTGTGACATGCGACAAATGCCTGTCTTCGATTTCGAGTCGGATCACGTTATCGAAGGGCTACTGAACGACAGCCCAAAGCACAAGGCGGACCTGGCAGACATCATGATCGCTCATGCGGCTGAAGCAACGGGTTGCGAGTCTGGCATCACGTTTGACAAGGGTGCAGCAAAGCTCCCGTTCTTTAATCTACTGAAATGACCCGGCACCACAAGATGAATGCTGGCTATTGTCACTAGCGCGCCAAAGCCTGATTCATGACGTTCCAACAAGGAAGACAATATGACCATTCCAAGGTACCTAAGGAATTACGAAACACTGTATAAAAGCGATCCGCGCGAAGCCGCGGTGCATGGCTGTAAGGGACAAGAAAAAGGCTAGTTCCCCAGCAAGATACGGGCAACACCATTCGGTAACGGGATTGTTTGAGCCGCAGAAATCGTCGGTTCTGGTGTGCACAAGAGGTCAGATCCACCCACAGATTCTGCGGGAGACCCAAAAATATCAGCCATCCCGGCGGACCGGCATCAGGCGCAATGAAAACAGGTGCAATCCCTCGTGTCCCGCTTCCCTTTGCAGGCTAAACGGCATTTTATACAGCTTCCCGCGCAATTGATCTGCTGCGGCAAACTCACCGCTTATCCCGATGTTGCCCCACTCTTCCACGGCAATTCCCGCCAGCTTGAACAGCCAGCTCAACAGAAAGTACATGCTTTCGGCGTCTACCGCATCATCAGGCAGCAGACACTCAAGAAACGGGGTATGCTCGTCATCAGCAAACAACCTGCCGCGGACGCCCGACGGCGGTCCCATCAGACGCAGTTCGCTGACCGCTTCACGCATAACCGCGTCAAAATCGGCATCGCGCAATAAATCAATTTCACGCTCGAGCCTTAATGCCGGATCAAGATCATCCGGATGTACAATACGCCCTGCGGTCCAGTCAAGCCTGACTGTCCGGCATTGCTGAAAATCATCAGCAATCTCGTCACACAGCGAAACCCAGAATTTTACACCGGCGTTCTCAAACACGTCACGCCCGACAAACACCTGCCGCGGACCATCATACTCCACAGGTGCCGCCCCGCTGCCGCTGGCAAACAGGCAAGCCAAAGACTCAACCTTCCAATGGCATCGGATTGCACAAATTGCCGCTATCGTCGGCAACCCGTCCGCAATTGAAGCAAATGAACTTAGGTTCACGCACAAGACCCTTGATCTTGTCAAACTGCCTCTCACTCACCAATACGCATAAGTGCCCCTTGTGATCACCCTGACTGCAGCACTGCTCACTCATCTTTTTCTCCTTTTTCGCTAATCTTTCTCACTCATATCATCCTAATGTAGCACAGACATTCGAGTGTAAAAGTAAGTGTAAGAGTACGGATAAAGATAATGCCCCAACCCGACCTACTCTTACACGTACTTTTACACGCATATCTCTCAATCTCTTCTGCTATCTCCCTAACGCCTAATCCCTAACCCCTAACCCCTAATCCCTAATCCCTCCCCCCGCCAGTACCATATCTCAACATCAGAATGCCCCGCATATACCATCCCGGCAGGGATCTGCTGCGGATCTTCCAACAAGCGGTCAACTGCATTCTGTTTATCAGCACCTTTTACCATAAAAATGACCCGCTTTGCCAGCCGTAAAACAGATGCCCCTGCACTGATGCCGGTTAATCCATCGGCGCGCTGAACCATCACCGCAGCATCCTGGCTCTCCACATCCTCCCGCGTAAACAACCCGGCCAGATGCCCGTCAGCCCCCAATCCCAGCAAGGCCAGCGGAATTACACCGCCCGCTGCAATAAAAGATTCCAGGCCCGCCCTGAATTCATTCAATGCCGCCTGCGGCAAAAGCCCCCCGTCAACCGCAATCACACGTTCAGCGGCAATCCGGTTAGCTTGCAGCATACCGCGCAAATGACGCAGGTTGTTCTGCGGGGAATCCGGATCTACACAGCGCTCATCACTCATGATAACATGCATACCCGCAATAACCGCAGCCGGACCGCACTCAAGTCTACGGTAAACCCCTAGCGGCGTTTTACCCCCCGTCAGCATCACCGCATGCGGAGCCAGGCCGCCAAACGCCAGAGCCCGCCGCAACTCGCTCTCAACAGCAGCCTCCAGCACATCCTCAGCCTCAAAATTACGCAAAAGCATGCTTACCTCCTGATTTATTCCACGCATCTCCGCCGCAATTCAGCCGCGTCACGTACCGGCCGGAAAGTCATTCTGTGCTCCGGACAAGGTCCATGCTCAAAGAGTGCTTGTACATGCGAGCGGCAACCATATCCTTTGTGACCGGCAAAGCCATATTCAGGATATCGTGCATGCAGCTCGACCATCATGCGGTCGCGGCTGACTTTGGCAATCACACTGGCTGCCGCAATCAACAAGCTGCGGCTGTCACCCTTGACCAGTGCGGTTGAAGGACAGGGCAGATCCGGCACAGGCAAACCGTCAACCAGGACGTGCTGCGGCAGGGGGGAAAGAGCACTCAGTGCGCGCCGCATCGCCAGATATGTCGCCTGCAGAATATTCACACGGTCAATTTCAGCAACCGTGGCAACACCAATGCCGCATTGGACATGCGGTGCTGCTTCCATCAGAATCGCGGCAAAGTTAGCGCGCCGCAAAGGGGAAAGTTTTTTTGAATCGGTCAGACCGGCTAAACAACCGCTGAGTTCACGCAGGATATACTCCCGGTCCATCACCACTGCGGCGGCAACTACCGGACCTGCCAGCGGCCCGCGCCCGGCCTCATCCAGACCGGCCGGTACTGCAATACCGCGCTCCCAGCAATGGCGCTCTGCATCCAACACGCTTTATTTGCGCACTTTCTCCCGCAGACGGGCTTTCTTGCCGGCCAGATTGCGCAGATAATAAAGCTTGGCGCGGCGCACATGACCGGAACGCTCTACTTCAATCTTGCTGATAAACGGTGAATGTACCGGAAATACTTTTTCAACACCCACACCATGCGAAATACGCCGCACGATAAATGTTTCAGCTGTACCAGAACCCTTGCGGGCAATCACCGTTCCCGGAAAAACCTGGATACGTTCCTTGTTGCCTTCACGAATGAGGGTATGAACACGCACCGTGTCACCAATTTCAAAAGGCACGAGCCCTTCCTTAGCCTGAGTGGCATTCACTTTATCAATCAGCTTTGAAATCATCGTTTCATTCCTCCTGCGCCCTGACGGGCTCATTGTTGTTCTGCAATAAATCCGGACGCCGCTGCCGCGTGCGCTCCAGAGCTTTTTCCTGACGCCAGCGCCGGATCTCTTCGTGGTGCCCGGAACATAATACCTGCGGCACCTGCATGCCCCGGAATTCTGCCGGCCGCGTATACTGGGGATACTCCAGTAAACCGTCACTGAACGATTCTTCAACCGCCCCGTCGGCAGCCCCCAGAGCACCCTCGTGCAACCGGACCACCGAATCAATAACCACCGCCGCCGCCAGCACACCGTTTGTCAAGATGTAGTCACCAATCGACAACTCTTCATCGGCCAGCGCCAGACGAACCCGCTCATCAATGCCTTCATAGTGACCGCAAATCAGCACCAAATGACTCTCACCGGCAAGGCGGCGCGCTGTTGACTGTTCGTAACGCGCCCCCTGCGGGGTCAACAATATCACCCTGCTGTGCGGCTGCCGCACCGACTCCACCGCGGCAAAAAGCGGTTCCGGCTTCATCACCATTCCGGGCCCGCCGCCATATGGACGATCATCGGTAGTACGATGCACATCCGTAGTAAAATCCCGCGGATCAACAAAGCGGCATTCGTAAATATTTTTTTCCGCGGCCAGCCGCAGCATACTCTCGCCCAGAAACCCCTTCAACATGCCGGGGAAAATCGTTACTACATCAATTAGCAACGGGGCACTCATACCGGGTATCCTCCGCGGGAAACGGACAAATTCAGGCTGCCGGAGCCTCTGTCGCGGCACGCTTGACCAAATTGGCCACTGTGTCGCTGATCTGTGCGCCCTGACCGCGCCAATACTCAATCCGGTCCAGCTTCAGTTCAAAGTTGGCACCCGACCGTTTGGGGTCGTACCACCCGAGCTGTTCAACAAAACGTCCGTCACGCGGCATCCGCTCATCGGCTGCCACTACACGGAAGCAAGAGTCATTCTTGCCACCGGTTCTCTTCAATCTAATTTTAACCGCCATGCATCCTCCAGTTGAAAACTATCGGCATTTCTATCCCGAAAGCTATCTGCTTAAACAGAAAAGATGGGATAATGCCTGTGCCACAGTCAAAAAGCAAGCAATCATTTTGCCTTTTTTGTACTGCGCCTTTTTGCCGGCGCCTTAGCCGGCTTGAAGGTTATCTCACCCTTGCTGTTACATCCTACATTAATCGCATCCGCATCATCAAACCTTCCGCGCAGCACTTCCTCAGCCAGCGGATCCTCGATATAGCGCTCAAGCGCCCGCCGCAACGGCCGGGCCCCCAGCGACTCGTCAAAACCCTTGTCGATAATGAAATTACGCGCGCTCTGCGAAAGTTTCAACTGCTTGCCGCGGGATGCCAGGCGCTCCTGAATCTTTGCCAGCTCAATCTCAAGAATCTCCATAACATCCGCCCGGATCAGCTTGCGGAAAACGATCATGTCATCAAAACGGTTCAAAAGCTCCGGTTTGAAAACTTTTTTGGCATCATCGATCATCTGGCGTTTTAACCGGTCAAAATCCTCATCATCGGTCTTGCCATTAAAACCGAGACCGCGTGAACGCCGTCCGGTATCAAATCCGAGATTGGAGGTCAAAATGACAACAGTATTGCGGAAATCCACTTGACGGCCGAGACTGTCGGTAAGCCGCCCTTCCTCCAGAACCTGCAACAGCATGTGCATTACATCCGGATGGGCTTTTTCGACTTCGTCAAACAATACAACCGAATAAGGACGGCGGCGCACCCGCTCGGTCAGTTGTCCGCCTTCATCATGTCCGACATAGCCCGGCGGAGATCCAATCAGACGGGATACCGTGAATTTCTCCATATACTCGGACATGTCAATCTGAATCAGCGAATCAGGATCACCGAACATGAACTCCGCCAGCATCTTGGCCAGCAGAGTCTTGCCGACACCCGTCGGCCCCAGAAAGATAAACGAACCGATAGGACGCCGCGGATCTTTCAAATCCGCCCGCGAACGCCGCAGCGCACGCGCAATTGCACTGACCGCTGCATCCTGACCGACCACTTTGCGGGAAAGCTCCTTCTCCATCTCCAGCAGCCGCGCCAGCTCCTTGCCTTCCATACGCTTCAACGGAACCCCGGTGGTCCGTGATACCACCGCCATGATATCATCCACCCCGACTTCCAGCCGCTGTTCCTTACTGCTCTCGCGCCATTCCTTCACAACCGCATTCAACTGTTCGCGTTCACGCTTTTCACGATCACGCAATTCCGCGGCCTTTTCAAAATCCTGCGCCTTAATCGCCGTCTCTTTGTCCAGACGGATCTTTTCAATAACAGTTTCGCGATCACGCAGATCCGGCGAACGGGTTGTCGAAAGTATCCGTACGCGCGCCCCGGCTTCATCAATAATATCGATGGCCTTGTCGGGCAGGTTACGCCCGGAAATATAGCGGGCGGAAAGTTTCACCGCCGCATCAAGCGCTTCATCGGTATATATGGCATTATGGTGCTCTTCATATTTACCCCGGATACCGCGCATAATCAGGATGGCATCATCGACAGTAGGCTCATTGACCATCACCGTCTGGAAACGCCTTTCAAGCGCCGCGTCTTTTTCAATAAACTTGCGGTATTCATTCATGGTGGTCGCGCCGATACACTGCAACTCACCGCGCGACAATGCCGGTTTTATGATGTTGCTGGCGTCCATGGCGCCTTCAGCCGAACCGGCTCCGACAATTCCATGCAGCTCGTCAATGAAAAGAATTATATTACCGGCACGCTTGATTTCCTCAATTACGGCCTTAATGCGCTCTTCAAACTGGCCGCGGTATTTTGTCCCGGCCACCATCAACGGCATATCCAGCACAATCACCTTACGATCGCGCATGATGTCAGGCACATCTCCGGAAACAATCATCTGCGCCAACCCTTCAACGACCGCGGTCTTGCCGACCCCGGCCTCACCGAGCAGCACCGGATTGTTCTTGGTCCGCCGGCACAATATTTGAACGATACGCTCCAGTTCATTCTGGCGGCCGATCACAGGATCAAGTGTATGCTTGCGTGCCATTTCAGTCAAATCGCGGCCGAACGTATTTAATGCCGGCGTTTTAACCTGGGCAGACGGCTTTTCATCGGCTGCCGGAGCACCGCCGCCCATCCCGGCGGCTACCATCGGGTCGTCTTCATCGCCCTCTTCGAATTCAGGATCCAACTCCCGCATCACCTCACGCCGGGCAGCGGACAGATCCACCGCCAGATTAGAAAGCACCTGACCGGCAACCCCATCACCCTCGTGTATCAAACCCAGCAGTATGTGTTCCGTACCAATATAGGTATGATTCAGCGATTGCGCTTCAGCCATCGCCAGTTGCAGCACCTTCTTGGCCCGCGGGGTAAAGGGCACGTTGCCCACCGTCTTTGTCTCCGGCCCCTGCCCGACCATCTTTTCAACCTCAAGCCGCACC
>PXDI01000116.1 GCA_003565095.1 PVC group bacterium
ATATCTTGCCGCCCAGTTTCCGCACAACGCGTTTCATTTTTCTACTCTTGCTCATACGTTGTTCTGCCAGTGACAACAGATTAGTCAAACCGGAACCATCCGCCAAGCCCAATTTGCGCCCTGTCGTCAATTAGAAACATCTGCACTCATTCAATGAAACCATGCCACATCCGGCAGACAGGATAAAGACAGTTTTGCCCGCCGGACTTAGCGATGGAGAAATCCATTACCCATTATTAAAGGCCTGACCCCCTCTGCTTTCCAGACAAGGATACAACTCCGGCATTAGTTCCCACTAAGGCCCAGACATCGCATTGGGCATCGCCACCTTTGCCTTCCAAGGGCACTTTGTGCTCGGCAACCGCCAATAAGAGCGTGGGATCTTTCATTTCACCAGCTTGGAACAAATCTGCAATTTGCTGCGGGAGGCCGTTCGGCGCGTGGGCGGCATTTTCCCAGCTAACGGCGGTTTCCATCGCGGAATAACCACGTTTCCAGTGTTTTTCAGGATCGCCCAGGCGCGACCGCCAATCACCAGAACACCTAGTAGCAATGTGTATCAGACTCATGGTTTACTCCCTGGAGGCACCCCCCGTTGACCTAACTGTTTAGTGTTAATTTGAAATTATCCCATGCCGGTTTACAAATGTTATGGATATCCGTTTGCGTTCCTAATTTCAACGCGACACGAAGCGCCGTTATTCATTATCAAAGGCCTGGCCATCCGCTGTTCGAGATATGGTCTTTGGCGAAAAGCGACCCTAATAACTTGTTCTTGATGGGCTCAATCATAATTTGCCTGGGTATGCGCGTTCGATCTCGCCAATCAGGAAATCGGCAAAGCAGCCAAGCCCCTGGAGGTTGTGCGGATTGGAGCGAGGACGTTGGCCTTTGTTTCGTTTCAGGTTTCTTAACGAATTCCAACTGATGAAATCGGCCGGCAGCCCACCTTTGTCATATCCACGAAAGATTCTTTTGATTTCAGGGAGATAGCCGCATGAATGTAGAGGCGTGTCGAAATGGCCACTGGCACCAAAGCGGAGCCATTCCTGAAAACATTGCCCATCCGAGTGCAAAGCGTAGAAGTCCTCAAAATTGTGGTAGGAGAAAAGAAAATCTGGTATCCCTCCGGATTTGCGAGCGTAAAGATCGGCGCAACGCATATCGTTACGGTGATAGAGATCGAAGTCGGCCCAAATTTGGATGGAGAACTTCCTGTTGTTTTTACGAGTCTCGTTATAGCGTTTTTTAAGCTTTCCGAATGCCCCCGTCTTGACAACCACCTTTTCTGATGCAATGAACCGCAAAGGCGGCTCGAATGCACCATCAGACAACGGCTGCCGTTCAAGAAAGCTCTGAAGGCGTTGTAAATACGCCCACTCGGACTCTCCCTCACAGACAATGATATGGCGAATACACGGCATAATTAATGTCACAATGATGGATGTGGGATTCCTGAATAGAATCCGGCAAGATATTGCTTGCGGAAGTTGGTGACATTGCGGATGTCCTCGCCTTCCTTTTTCATGTCAACAAGACGACGAACTAGCGTACCGTTCTCTTTGGTCTTCCGGACCAGTGCGATTTCGGAAATGCGCAGAATTGAATCGTCCAGGAGATCGGTATTGTGCGTCGTTACGATAAGCTGCGCCCCTTGTGTGTTATGGCGCCGCTTCTTGAACATCATCACGATTTCCCGCATAAGCAAGGGGTGCAGGGACAGTTCGAGTTCGTCCACGCATAAAACGCCCCCCGTATTCAGTGTGTGAAGAACTAACCCGACAAGACCCGCCAAACGCTGGGTGCCTGCAGACTCGTGCTTGATGAAATCAAGTTGGGTGGGATTACCAGCGACGTCCTGATGGGTCGCGGTAATCTGAAAGACGTGCCGGTCTCCCGTTTCAGATCTCCGCGTAATCGTTCCACGCGGGACTCGCTCGTCTGGCGCTAACTCTCGTTGGTCGATGTCAATGCCATCGATGTCAATATCCAAACGGCGAACCACATCTGTTATCTCCCGAAGCGCCGCTTTCTCATCCCCATTTAGAGTTGTAGCCAGGACTTCAACGGAAAACGGTAGCGGAATATCGCCTTTGTTTGGGCATATCAGAACGTTATTTATGAAATATTTGAAGACATCACGCATATCCTGGCTCAATCCGGGGTAGCCCATGCCGATTCTATTCAGAAACGGTTTGGTTTGCCGCCCTTCGCCGTCGGAGCACTCAACTCGCAGGATCTCGGAAAGCTTTTCCCTAGAATAGGTCTCTGAAAGTAATTTGGATGCAGGCACCACCTTCATGGCCCGAATCGTATAAATTGGTTTATGGTCTTTTGCCAAACACTCCTCGATGATTTCTTCGGCGTTGTACTGAATCCGGTACTCGAAGAGCGCGTTTTCTATAACAAACTCGACCGCGAAGGTTGTATGTATGGACTTTTGGTTCAACATGTTGGGGTCATAGTACTTGACCAACGAGCCGGCCTCCCCGACCAATTCCTGAAGCGCATAAATCGCCTTGATCACGTTTGTCTTACCCGATGCATTCGCACCGTAGAATGCCATGCAGGGGACAATGCGCGTTTTGTTTCCGGCTTCGATGAAGGGCATGATCGCCTGATCCTGATAACCATTCGGAGCCTTTCCCTCCCCGTAGGCAAGGTTAAGCTTTAATTCCAGTATCGAACGAAAGTTCTGAATGAAGAATGAATATAACATGGATTATTCCCTTTTTCTTGCATAGTCTGCCATATCCAGCCCCCCGTCAACACAAATAAACAGAAAAATTGTTTATTTTGCTTTTTTGTATCGAATGGCTGGCGCAGTTGGGAAGCATATCCATGTCAAAGTGCACACTGGTGTGCTCCAGCCCACTTCCGCTGTCGGACAGATTCCGTGGTAGGCGTCCATCTTGTCACCGGGCAGCTCAATACCGACACCCTATGGGCGGTGCTGACGGCAATCGAAAAGTGTACCACTCCGAAAGCTGCTCAAGAAAGGAAGCAGAGGGGGCAGGCCTTTAATAATGGGTAAGCTCATTTATTGACGCCCAGTTTCCGCACAACGCGTTTCATTTTTCTACTCTTGCTCATCCGTTGTTCTGCCAGTGACAACAGATTAGTCAAACCGGAACCGAGCTATTTGCAAATGTGGATGAGGTTTGAAAAAGAGGACTCAATTGCAAGCGCCTTTTGGCGAAAAGCGCGATGTGATCCCACTGCCCAATGGGGAAAGTTCATATTCACTCCTTTGTTGATTTTCGTTCTGAACTGTGCCACTTTCTTCATTTGATATACCAAAAGAGGCATATATTAATGGATCACGCCAAAATCAGCGCTTATATTTTCGATCTGGACGGCACACTGCTGGACTCGGAAGTCCTTTGGGTGGAAGCAACCCTGAAAACCCTGCGCGATCATGATGCCGAACTTTCCCATGCCGATGTGTTGCAAATGGTTTACGGCAAATCGTGGCATGATGTCTTCCAGGCAATCAATGACCGTTTCTCGGATATCAATAAATCGCTGAAAGAGCTGGAAGCAGATATGCGGCGGCATTTCACCGCCATGCGCGACTCGCGGGATGTCTGTATCGCGGGGTCGATCAAGCTGCTCAAGCAATTGGCCGAAAATTATCCTGTTTGTATTGTTTCAGGATCACCGCGTGAAGATCTGGACGCGGCAGTGGATTTGATGCAGGTGGGTGATTACCTGCGCTTTACGCTGGCCGCGGAAGACTATGCGCCAGGCAAGCCGGCTCCGGCCGGCTTTTTGAAAGCCGCTGAAATGCTTTCCGTCAAACCCGCCCAATGTGTCGTTTTTGAAGACTCCGCCGCAGGAGTAGCCGCCGCACGCGCGGCCGGCATGTATTGCGTCGCACTCGCCCGCCCGGATGCCCCTCCGCAAGACGTCGCCAAAGCTCATCTCGTGATGGGCTGCCTCGAATCTTTCACCCCCGATATGCTCACACGTTAATCATCGCTGTTGACTGTTGCGTGCTTTGCGCTACACTGTTTTCTTTCACTCAACAATCTAAAGACCATGGGACTGCAAAATGACAGACAAACTTAGCTTTACACAGGAAGACCTGACCGGATTCACCCCCTCCAAGAAGTTTTTTGCCGGTATCGATTCAGATGGTTGCGTTTTCGACACAATGGAAATTAAACAGAAAAAATGCTTCCATACTATCTCCATCCAGTTATGGCACCTGGAAGAAATTGAGCAATACACCCGCGAAGCGCTGGAATTTATAAACCTCTATTCTCAATGGCGCGGCCAGAACCGGTTTATCGCGCAGGCACTGGCCTTCGACCTGCTGCGCGAACGCCGGGAAGTTGTTGAATCCGGCGTAAATGTTCCTGAATTGCGCGCCCTGAAGGATATGATTGCTTCCGGCATTCCCTTGGGTAATCCAACACTGGAAGAGGCCGTCAAACAAACCGGCAACGCAGAGCTTGCCCTGTGCCTCAAATGGAGCAAACTGGTAAATGAAGAAATTGCCCGGACGGTGAAGCAGATTCCGCCGTTTCCGCATGCACGGGAATGCATCGAAAAAATCCGGCACAAAGCCGATGTTATCTGTGTATCCCAGACCCCCGAAGAAGCACTGGTACGCGAATGGGCCGAGAATGACCTGCTGCAGCATGTAGAAGTAATCGCCGGACAGGAACTGGGAACAAAAAGTGAACACATCAAGCTGGCAACCGCCGGACGCTATAACGCCGACAACGTCATCATGATCGGCGACGCCCCCGGTGACTACAAAGCGGCTATGTCCAACAATGCGTGCTTCTTCCCGATTAACCCGGGACATGAAGCAGCCTCATGGGAACGGCTGCTTGAAGAAGGGTTTGACCGCTTTATCTCCGGAACCTTCCGCGGTGATTACCAGCAAAGTCTGGTTGACGAATTCAACGCACTCCTGCCAGACACCCCGCCATGGAAACAGTAATTAACCGTGCGGCGGATACGGATCAGCCGGCCGCCGGTTTTGTCCAGGTTTATACCGGCGACGGTAAAGGCAAGACAACCGCCGCGCTCGGACTGGCGATGCGCTGTGTCGGCAGCGGCGGAAATGTCTATATCGGTCAGTTTATAAAGCAGCACGAATATTGTGAGGTATTGACCGTTCGGCAGCGTTTTCCTGAAATAACACTCGAACAGTACGGCCGCGGATGCTTCATAACAAACGCCCCTTCAGCGGAGGATATAGAACTGGCGCACAATGGCCTTGATAAGCTGCGACAGGCTTTGCTGTCAGAAAATTACCGCCTGGTGATTGCAGACGAGATTAATGTGGCGGCGGAACTTGGACTGCTGCAGACTGCTGACCTGCTGGAGCTGTGCCGCTGCCGGCCCGCCGGTGTGGAACTGGTAATGACCGGACGCAATGCACCGCCTGAATTGATCAATAGCGCCGACCTGGTTTCAGAGATCCGGGAGATCAAACATTATTACAGCGCCGGCGTAACCGCCCGCAAAGGCATCGAGTGCTGAATCAGGCAATGCTTATCTGCTTGAAAATCAGAACTCAACAGGCTACATTTCCTGCCCAAACAAGAACAAGGAGAGACATATGGCAGATAACGGCAGCACCGACAAGAGCGCCTGGGCATTGAAACCAAAGGATTCCTCAGGAGCAAGCACTCCTGCTGAGAAAAAACCCGTATCGCGTGGCAACTCATGGGGAACTCCCGCCCCCACCTCCCGCCCTGCCCCTCCGCCTCCCGAACCTGAAGAGGAATATGAAGAAGTTGAAGAATATGAAGAGGTTGAGGTAGACGCAGATTTTGAAGAGGAAGAAGAGCAAGAAGAAACCGTCGAAGCAATACCAACTGCTCCCGCACCGCCAGCTAAACTACGCATGAAGCGCCGCGAAGTCGCTGACGTCAGTGCCTATAATCCGGTTGTCGAGCGCTTTCCAGAAAAGCCGCCGGTTGATTATAGTAAATATGTAAAAACCGTCACAAAAGTGATTGCCGGTGCCATTGCTGCATTAATTGTGGCCGCAGTAGGGCTGGCGTTTTTCCCGCTCGGCGAGACAACTGACGCAGAAGCATTCGGGCAGGCACTTGATTATATCGAAGAGCTTAACGCAAAGTTTGATAAGGGCGAAATTGCGGATATGGCTACAATGCAGAATCTTCTGCAACTTTCCCGCAATATCCGTGAATCCCCGGCGAATCGCGAAGCGATGGCGGCATTACGTGCGGTTTACGCCATGGGGCATGTGCAGGCCGGAAGAATTAATCAGGGCCGGCCTGCCGCCGAATTTGTGGCACAAAACTACGCCGATACTCAATTCGGTGATATGTGCAACTTGAGCGGAATTGTGCGCGGACTTGAAATAGACAGAGTAAAAGCCCGCAATGCCTACGGCGAAGTGCTGGAAACCGCCCCAACCGCCATCCGGACAGTATATGTCCGTATGGCCGCCAGACAGCGCCTGATCAATCTTCAACAGAAGATCAGATTCTGGGAGTAAATCAGTCGTTTACAATATCAAGCGACCTTGCGCAACGGAATCCGATAAAGGCTTGCGAACGGGCACCATGCGTTACCCCGCGCATTTCACTGACGTTGCGCGGAAAGAAACGGGCATAGGCGGTCAGATCCGGCAAACCGCGTGTGGAACCCCGGCTGAGGTATGATCCACCGCGATACACTCTGGCCGTTCCACTCTCAGGCCCGGTCGGATTCATCTGAGCAGGGGGTTCACAATCATACCCCTGCTTGTAATAATCGGCCACCCATTCAGCAGCATTGCCGATCATATGATAAACCCCATAAGGGCTGAGAGCCTCGGCCTTGTACTCAAGCACCCCCACCTCAATTGCCCGGATGGCCTCATCCGGCAGCAACTGGTCCACATTCCAGGTGCGGGCAGGCAACACGGTCGGCGGCGGAGGCGGCAACTCCTCCTGACGACCGCAACTAAACCCCAAGAAGTTTTTTTCAGGTTCCGGCGGTTGCGGCGGATTCTGCCGATCCATCTCACGGGCCATGAAAGCGCGTCCATCCTCAGTATTGACACACAGCCGGTTCAAAGCGGTTTCGCCCCAGGGAAAAGTACGCCCGTCCATACCGCGGGCGGCTTTTTCCCACTCGGCCTCGGTCGGCAAACGCTTACCGGCCCATTTAGCGTAAGCATAGGCATCAAACCAGTCAACACCGACAACCGGCTGGTTGTCACCGTTGAGCGCATTGCTTTCCCATCCGACCGCGTCGTGCCGCTTCAATGGCGGGGCATCGGGATGCGCCATGCTGTAATCACTTGTACGCCTGACATATTCGACAAACTTGCGGTAATCAGCATTAGTCACTTCATATTTATCGATTAGATAAGGATCAACGTAAACAATATGCATCGGAAAATCGAGATCCTCCGGACCACTGCCGGAACCCCCGCGCAGGAAATATCCGCCGGGAATAAAAACCATATCCCGCGGGATCTGTACATGCGGCCGCCGGTCACCAAGACCGGAACGACGATAGGCTTCCATAATCTGTTCATCCTGCAGCCGTCTGAAATAGTCGAAATCCATCTGCCGGATCATTTCCGCAGCCGGTCCCTCACTGTGCACCACCTGCTCAACCCAGAAATGCAGAAACGCACTGGTCTCTTGAACGGCTTCATCAAAGCGCCGCTCCTCAAGCAGCACCGGCATACGGTTGCGCATTATCTCAGGAAGACTGCGCGCGGCGGCGCGGCGGCGCTCAACCAGTTGCGCATGAAACTCCTGCACCCGTTCGTTGGTACGGAAATCAGGACGTCTTGCCAAGGCCCCCATCTGACGGGTGTAAAAATCGAAACGGCGTACCGCCGCCA
>PXDI01000327.1 GCA_003565095.1 PVC group bacterium
ACCGGTCCCCTCATCGCTGATGATGCCCAGCCGCGGCACTGTTTCTACAGGCTCTCCCACGGTAAAGCAGCAAACCGACAGAAATAACAGCAAATAAATAATTGTTTGGTTAACATACGACATAATCATGGTCATTGTTTATTAGACGCCCCCCGCACGGATATCTTCGCTATACGTAAACTATTCCGGCTGGTTTTCCGCATACAAACCTCTCATAACCAGATAATCCCTCAATTCATCATATTCAATGCGCCAGAAGCCGATCAGATAGCGGCATGGTATCAGAATTTCGAAAGGCGTCAGTATCATTTTATTGGATAAAGGTGCATATCTGCCATGCGTCCAGGCTTTCAGTTCAGCGGATTGATCATTTGAATATTCAAGCGGAATAATTGGGCGGCGCTCTTTTTTGTCAAAAACATAACTGCACAGCCCACTCAAACGAATGAGTTCCCGGCGGGATTCGCAATTAAAAACAAAGTCTCGAGGCGGCACAGTCCCTCCTGGTCTGATAATCGCATAGTCTGTTTTTGGTAAAGCAAGCCAATCTTCACGACTTATTGATTCCCATTGATTATCTGCCGGCATATAACTCAGATAGTTACGACGGTGCCGAACATATAGTCGGTCATCGCTCCCTCCCGCTATTTCAAGATGCCCGGACAAGCTAATCGATGGATGGTTCAGCGGCGTTGCTCCTCTGGGGCCTTGTCGATTGGTCAATATACTGGAGGCGCCATCAGGAAGATTTATTCTCAATATTCCTCGATTAAAAGTATCCCTTCCGGCCAGTCCGGGGGATATGTATAAACTAAAAACATCGTTTCCAATAATCACCGGTGTTGATTGAATCGTGACACTAGTTTCATATCGTTGCCACCCAGTGCCGGCATGTCTGTCATAAATAAAGAAAACTGTCGGGCCATGATCCTCCGGCAAACCGCCTGCAGGATCTGGTGTCCTGGTAGCAAAAAGCAGGATGATATGTTTATTCGATAAATTGAAATAAGCTCTACCGCCCAAACGAGACGACCATTGCTCAGGACCGGGCATAATAGACACATCTCCGCTGACAAGATCCATACTGTAAAGCCAAAGCGTATCAAGTTCAGCATTGTGATCAAAACCTTCCGGTTCCTCGAATCTCCTGACAACAAACCACAGCCGGTTGCCTTCAAACTGATAGGTGTTATGAAGCACTCCATTGCTTTCCCCTCGCAACACACCAATCTCCGGGGAAACCGTAAGCTTGCGGCTGACTTTGAATGGAAGAACTCTTTCGACATCTAAATCCGGAAAACGGTCCAGCAGCCAACGATGAAGATATGACCAGCTTCCGCTGCCGGATTCTCGATGCCGCCGGAAAGCAGCATCAACCTCGATGGCGTCGTCTTTGGTATAAAGAGCCAAATACGGCCGGGCAAACAGGATCGAGCCGATGTCATGTGCAAAAGGTCCTTGTCTTGTCTGCCCGTGCTCAAGAACATAAAGCCAGAAACTTTTCGCGAACTCCTGATGATCTCTTGTGCTTGGCACACCCATCTGAATGCGGCTTCGCACAGCAGCCAAAGGTCTGCGCAGATAACGGTGCGGATCAATGCGGGCTGTCGCCAGCAAATCACGGTGCTCCCACATTATATCAAGCATTTTCCAGTAGAGACGGTACCGTTCCGCGATATCTTCAGTCTTAGCGATTTCACGCTCGATGACCGCCAGACGCCGTTCCGGCTCATCAGAATTTCTGAACTCCTCCAACCAGTCACTGTAATTCTTTTCGCGTTCGTCTTCAGAAATATCAGTAAACAATGGCACCAATACGTTGTTTCCAAGCAATTTGTAACGAATGTCCGCATAGGCACGAATGCAATACACATTCGGCAACCACAAATCCCGCGGCAAATCAAGCATTCCGCGATAGAATATCTTTAATTCTTCCGGAGATCTGAAAATATAGCGTGCATAATCTATTATGTTATCCGCTGCACGCCGGGTCATCTTGTTGCCATCATCGGTTGCATTCATTACTATCCCGCGGGCATTGGACTGCAGCTCATAGAACTCATCCGCATATTTCTCCCTCAGCCCACTGTGGTTAATCCACCAAAGCGCCCTCACCGCCCTGATTACAACTGGATTCCATCTATCATTCCATTCCCTGCGCCAGCGTTCTTCGCGGGACTGACTGCGCCACTCGAAACCGGCAGGAGGTCTGTAATTCAGGAAGAAATCGGTCAATACCAGGTTGCGCCGTAAATATTCGTGGTGCATTTCCGGATTTTCATTCAGCCAGGCCTGCAGTTTGTTGCTGGGTCTCAATAGACTGGAGACCCCGCCAGTACTGTCACACTCATGAGGGAATCCGGTATCACTAAGCATCAATGACAATCTGCGCGTTGCCGCAGCCGGTTCACGATACCCTAACGCCCAGGCCGTATTAATGGCATCCAGACGCGCCTTATGCCCGGGTACCCAGCGTGACAAATTATAATATTCCCGTCCCTCCGCCACCGGATTCCAAGCCCCGGTTGACGGCGAAAGTTGAAGATGGCTGATAATCCTTTCCGATATAGTTTCGACAGCAACGGCAAGCTCGTCTATTGAAGAAGCCGTGGATAGTTCAAGCGCCGGAGCATCCACTCCCGGACGCAACCTGACTTCCAGCGAGAACTGACGGTTATCGAGAAGGTCTATTTCGATTGTTCCGTCCAACAGTTTACCACCGGCCCAGAAATCCTCACCGCCGCCCGTCCAGAGTTTCTCCTCTTCAAGCCGCGCCAGATTATCACGCTCTAGCACAAACAATGACGGTTCATGGATCAACCGAAGAAAAAGCAAACGGTTGATGTTGTCCCCTGTCTGTCGCCATTGCATAGTGTTTACTGATGGACGCAGATCAAGAAAAGAAAGCGGTATGGCGTCTTCACGGCTGATGTTCAGCTTGGGCAAGAGCGGCTGCAGGATTCCCGCTGTGTTTTCAGCCCAGCTCCTGATGTCTCTGGTAGAATCTCCCAGACTGTATTGCTCCAACCAGACAATCACGCCGGGAGCGGCCGCTACAAGCCGGGCCTCAAAGTCACCGCCAACACTATGCCGGGCACTGCGCAGAAAAAACAGACCGTCGGCATTCAGCAGTTGCCCAATCCGCATTGCCTGTGTGCGTTCACCCGCCGCCGCAACCAGCGCATGCTCTTCAAGTATGGCGTCTATCAGGTCACGCTCCAGCAGCTCAACATTAGTGCGCGAAAGTCTGGCGGTCAGCATGTCCGCCGCGGTCCGCGTGCCTTGGTCGCTGATTATCGCCAGCCGCGGAACCGGAGCTACAGCCGCCTCATGCGCGGCGACGTTACTCGCCACGGTCAAAAACAACCATAAACATGCTGAACTTGGCCTTAAACTTGTCATTTTGTATTAGACGATTTCTTTACAGATATCTTCGGTTTAATCTATAAAAAACTGCCTGTAAAATGCATTATACATTGCCTGACATGAAAACAAACTCTAATATTCCAGACGTAGAGAATAAAAAGCGAAGATATTTTCTTGTACTGCGTCTAATGTGTAAAACGGGCGATAGGGATGATTGACCTGAGTGACGAACAATTAGCGGCGGTGTACGTTGCAACTGGCGAAATGCGCTTTTTTGACGAAATCGCCAACCGCTACACCGCACAGGTAAGAGCTATGATATATCCGGTTGTATTAAATCATGCGGATACCGATGACTTGACGCAGGAAACCATGCTGCGGGTTGTAAGACATCTGCCGAGCTTCCGCGCCAAAGCGCGGCTGTCCACCTGGATCTACCGGATCGCCATGAACACGACAAAAGACTTCATGCGCAAGCGTAAACGCAATCCGGTGCGCAGCCATAGCGAGCTTTCCGCAAGCGACACCGTTCAAGAACCGATTACAAACCCGGTTGCGCACGATGCGGCACAATTGGACCGTGATATTGAAAGGGCGCTGAAAAAAATGTCACCGGCGCTGCGGGTGGCCATGAACCTGACCGCTATTAATGGAATGGACGCCGGGGAAGCGGCCAAAGCCGCCGGCTGCCTGCGCTCTTCAATGTACCGTCGGATCCATGAAGCACGCGAATTTCTAAGAAAAGAACTGGCGGAGTACCTGTCATGAAAAAAACTCCTGATGACCTGCTAAGGGAATGGGCCACGAGCAGAAGTGCCGATGAAGAGCACATCCGCAAATTAACCGCTCGTATCGAAACAGCGGCCAGGCGCGCGCGTAACCAGCCCAAGCCGAGGCTTGCGCCCGCCCGCTGGCTGGTTGCCTTTGCCACAGCCGGCGCCGCCGCGGTAATTGCGGTGATGATTAGCCGTCCGGGCCATTTGCCCGATGCTCCAACGCATCCGCCAAATGACGGCCTGCAGGCCGCGCGGATCCCCGAAGAAGGAGCGCGTGCCGGTGAGTCGCTGTTCTGCCGTCTGGAAGAGCTTTTCAATGATCAACTGCGCTGGGTGGCAGAATCCGGCGACGAGGTATCGCTGGGCGTTTCCCCTATAGCCGGCGGTAATCTGCCCGGAGCCCGGCCGCTGATGGTAAGACTGGTGATGCTTTCAAAAGCCGATAGTGAGGACCAATGGAAGCTTGCCTGGCGTAGGGACGTGATTACCCGCAGTCAGGAACTGATTGAAATTGCGGCGGACTCCCTATCTCCAAGCAGCATCAACCTTTGGATGCTGCCGGTGGAGAACGGGAGAGTCGCAGTGGAAACGTTACTGGACATTCAAAAACCGTTTTCCGCCGATGCACGCGTCAGCGCGCTGGTGGATGACGGCGTTCCGCAAGAGATTCTGTCGCTTTCCATCGGAGGAACCAGCTATAAGGTGCTGCAAACTGTCCGGCTGCTGGACAAGAAGAACGATTGCTCATGAAACGACAAAACGAAAAAACACTGCCCGTTAATATGGCACGGTATTTATCGGGCTTGCTGCTGGCTCTTGCAATAAATGCTTCCGGCGGCGAGCAGCCGGTTGTGCGGATTATTGACCATCAGCCGTGGAGTTGTCTCTTTGCCGGTCAGGAATATCAAAACATGTTTACTTTAGAGCCTTCAGGTTCGTTTTCCGGCAGGATGGCCTGGCGCGTGGAGGTCAATAACCGCATAGTCGCCAACGGCGAAAAAAAATCAAGTTTCGGCCTGGCCGGTCCGGCCCAATTTGAAACAGCTTTCGAACTGCCCCCGCTGGAAAACGGTCTTGTTGTTGAAGGAAAGTTCATCCTGACGATTACCGATACGGCGACAGACAAGGTAGCCGCCCGGCTTGAAAAGAAACTACATATTTTCGGACGGCGACCGGTTATTGCCCAAAGCGCCTGGCAGAAGCATAACAAAATATATCTCTTCGACCCTCCCGGCACAACCGCGCAGGCATTTGAGGATATTGAGCTGCCATTTACCGCAATCCATAATCCGGATGCGTTAGCCGCAATAAAGGACGGTATAATTGTGATCGGCGCGGGGCTTTCATGGAGAGACTACCGCGGACTGTTCGGCAATACCATTACCGCGGCCGCGGCAGGGGCCAGAGTTCTTTGCCTGGCACCCGCCGAAGGATCAACGCCGCTGCCGGGGACCCAAGGGGCGGAATATCCCGACCCCTCCCGGATGATGTTCAGTGGAAATGACATTATCACCAGATTTGACAAACGCTTTGACTATTATATCTGGCCGACGGACGGCCATGTTTCCGCCGGCGGTTTCCAACTGGAAGGCGGTCGCGCCGGAATTACCGGGAACATTGTCGCCCGTGGACAGGGCTGGCCGTGGGTTGAAATGCACTTTCCGGACGGAGGACAATTTTTGCTCTGTAATTTTGCGCTTATTGACAAATGGGAGGCCGGACCGGTTCCGCGCTTCCTGCTGGTAAGTATTCTTGAAAACATGCGGAAAAAAGGAGAGAAGAAATGAAGACACGCAAGACGGTAATGATGGCACTGATGACGGGACTGCTAATATCACTCGCGGCACATAGCGCACAGGCGGAGGCTGTTATTGAACCGCCACGCACCGCCGCAATCTTTGCATTTGCTGAACGCGGAGCGGGGGTTACCGGCTACGGCCAAAAGGCCGCTGATATTCTGTTTGCAACACTTGCCATGCAGGAGGATATCTTTCTCGTTGACCGCGAAAACCTGTCCACGGTTTTGCAAGAGCACGAGCTGAACCTTTCAGGTATGGTCAGTTCCGCCCAGGCTATCCAGGTCGGACAGTTGACCGGTGCCCGCATTCTGATAACCGGATCGGTCATCGAATCCGACACCACCATCTATCTGGTGGCAAGAATCATCGGCACTGAGACCTCGCGGGTCCTTGGCGAATCGGTCCGTGGAGCCACTCGCGACGAATTCGCGCCGCTGGTGGAGCGACTCGGCGAACAGGTTGCCAAAGCCATTTCCGAGAAATCCGACATGCTTGTGGCTAAACCGGTACGCAAAGAGGATCGGGCGGCGGCTATCGCGCGTCAATTGGGCGATGCAGAACGTCCGGCAGTGATGGTGAGAATTACCGAAGAGCATATTGGAACCGCTGTGATTGATCCGGCTGCCGAAACGGAAATAACTCTGCTTTGCCGCGCCACCGGTTTTGAAACCATTGATCCAAAAGCCGGCAGCACTCAGCAGGCGGATATAATAATCGAAGGCGAGGCATTCAGCGAGTTCGGTATGCGGCGCGGCAATCTGGTCAGCGTCAAGGCCCGGGTGGAAGTCAAGGCGATAGACCGTAAAACCGGCAAAATCATCGCTATTGACCGCCAGACCGCCGTCGAAGTCGGTTTAGCTGAAAATGTTGCCGCCAAACAGGCATTACAAAACGCCGCAGCAACCATCGCCGAGCGTATGCTGCCGAAACTGGTGCAGCAGTAATACGGAAAATGGCAGGAAGCAGAGATGCTCAGGCGGGCTAGAATGTGGATGACATTGGCGGCGGCGCTGGCGCTGCCGCTGATTGCGGTATGCAGTGATTCCGCCGCTCCGCGTCTGGCCATCATCAGCGATCCGGCCTTGCGCGCCGAAGCCGACCTGCTGCTCATCGAGCTGCAAAAGGCCGGTTGCATCATGATCGAGCGCAACCGGATAGACATGGTGTTGCGTGAACTTTCACTGCAGGCCGGGCTGAATCGCAACGACGCCCGGAATATAGGCCGGCTGCTGAAAGCTGATGGACTGGTGTTGCTTCAAAAAGCATCAGGAAACAGTATAGCGATAAAACTGGTTGCCGCGGATCCGGCGGTCATTGTCTGGAGCGGCGATACCGTCATTGGGCGGCAATGGGCAAAGGCAACTGCCAGTGTGCTGCTTCCCTATATTCCGAAATTGATGGTGGAATCAGGAGATGCCGTTCCGATTTCACTGCTGCGCCTGCGGCCGGGTTTCGGTACCGCCGAGGCTATCAGCCTGGCGGATGAATTATACCGCCTGCTCCTACTAAGACTTGTGCGAGAGCAGGAGATTTTTGTGCTTGAGCGCGAAAACCTTACCATACTTGAAATGGAAGCGCACTGGAGTGGCGACAGTCCTTCTTTCTGGGCCGGCGGCTTGATATTGGAGGGGTTTGTTGCTTATGATCTTTTGCAGCCGCACAAGATAACCCTGACCCTTTCGGCAAAATACCCGCCAGGAACCGAACAAACGGAGCAGCCGCAAATTTTCAGCCAACAGGCGAATGTCACCGTGCTTGCGGAGCTTGTAGAAAAAGCCGCGGGATATGTGCTTGCTGTTGCGGGCCGGCCATCAATTGAAAAACATTGGAATCTGACGGAAGAGGCCGCTCGTCTGCGACGCATTGTTGAAAGCATCGA
>PXDI01000229.1 GCA_003565095.1 PVC group bacterium
GCATTGTCCGCCTCCTGCTCTAAAAAAGATATTTGCAAACGTTCTGCTCATCGGCCGCCGTAAAAAGCGGTATCCGTGAACTGAACATTCAGCCTGCCAGAAACCCGGTGACTCGTCAAGCCGCACCGCTGCAATTAAACTCTTGTTTCCGCATACATTGATTTCTTATACTGTTTACTTCAAAACAAAATGTTAAATTTATAAGGAGTCATTTTATGTTCATGATGATTGATCCGTTGTATTTGATGATGTTGCTGCCGGCGATGCTGCTGGCGGGGTTTGCCTCGATGAAGACGAAGGCGACGTTCAAGCGTTATTCGCGTGTTGCGGCTTCGACGGGTATTTCGGGGGCTGAAGCAGCTTCCCGGATGTTGGCGCAGCAGGGGGTGAATGATGTAAAAATTGAGCCGGTGCGCGGTTTTCTTTCGGATCATTATGATCCGCTGACGCGCACGCTGCGTCTATCGCCGGATGTTTACAGCGGGCGTTCGCTGGCGGCAATCGGCGTGGCATGTCATGAAGCCGGCCATGCCTTGCAGCATGCTTCGCATTATCTGCCGCTGGGACTGCGCTCGCTGTTGGTGCCAGCCGCGCAAATCGGCAGTCACGGCTCATACGTGATCTTTTTCCTGGGACTGTTTTTCGGCAGTCTGCAACTGATTCAGTTGGGAATCATCCTGTTCTCAATGGTTGTACTGTTTTCGCTGGTAACGCTGCCGGTGGAATGGAATGCTACTGTGCGGGCCAAGCGAATGATGGTCGGTTGCGGGATTGTAAGTCAGCGTGAGCAGGCGGATGCCGGCGCGGTTTTGAATGCCGCTTTCCTGACATATGTAGCATCGGCGTTCAGTGCAATCATGACTTTGCTGTATTTTCTGATGCGTTCGGGGCTGTTGGGCGGACGGCGGTAGAGTCCAACATTCAACTTTCAATTCTGAATTAAAAATAATTAACAAAATAATCAGATTAGAAATTTAAACTCATTCCCATTCGTGACAATTCGTGTAATTCGTGGACAACTTTCCTCTCTCTCCCAAAATGATTTTGTAAAAAAAACATCCGGTAGACGCGGCGGCTAAGAGAGCGACTAAGGGTATCCGGTTTGTCGGCCTACAGCCTTCGCACTTCCCCGACCGGGCGGTTTTTGTCGTCAAGGATCAGTACCAGCGGGTGGTGTTGGCGGATCTGGTCCGTGGGGACCAAACAGAACGAGAAAATTATCAGGCGGTCACCGACATCGCCTTTATGAACGGTTGCGCCATTCAAGCCGATCACCCCTGACCCGCGCTCGCCGGGGATTGCATAGGTTTCAAAACGGTTGCCGTTTTCCATGTTGGCAATCAGGATTTTCTCATACGGCGCCAATTTAACGGCTTCCATCAGATCGGGATCAATCGTTAGGCTGCCTTCATATTCAAGCACCGCTTCGGTCACCCGTGCATGGTGCAATTTGGCTTTCAGCATTGTCGAATACATTAAATCCACCTCTTAAAAAGCAAATACTCAAATAACAGGATGTCAATATAGAGGATTTTGTGTTCAAATCCATAACAAAATCCCGTCGGCTTTATTATTGAAGTTTGACCGGGTTTTGGTTATTGGTTTGTTATTACTTGTCAGAAAGAGGTTTTATTATGCTGGATATCAAGCGAATCAGGGCGAATCCGGAAGAAATCCGGGATGGATTAGGCCGGCGCGGTGCCGATCCCGGTTTACTGGATGCGGTATTGTCCGCCGATCAGCGTCGGCGTGAACTTTTGACCGAAGTGGAAAAGCTCAAAAGCGAGCGCAATACGGTTTCAAAGCAGATTGGTTTACGCAAGAAAAGCGGTGAGGATACTACCGCGGAACAGACGGCCATGCGCGAGATCGGGCAGCAGATTGCAGATATTGACGGGCAGGTGCGGGCGGTTGAGGAACAACTGCAGGATGCGTTGCTGCGTCTGCCTAATCTGCCCTGTGCGACGATTCCGGTTGGTCCGGATGCGTCTGGTAATCGTGAGATTAAGCAGTGGGGCCGGCGGCGGGAATTTGATTTTGAGCCATGCGGGCATATTGAAATCGGCGAGCGGCTGGGTTTGTTTGATTTTCCGCGCGCGGCGCGCATGTGCGGCGCGGGGTTTCCGCTGCTGCGCGGTAACGGCGCGCGGTTGCAGCGGGCGTTGATTTCATACATGCTGGATGTGCATACGCGTGACCATGGCTACAGCGAAGTCTGGGCGCCGGCGGTGGTGAATTCCGCGGCAATGACCGGAACCGGCCAGTTGCCCAAGCTGGCCGACGACATGTACCGTATTCCGGAGGATGATCTATGGTTGATTCCGACGGCGGAAGTCCCGGTCACCAATATTTACCGTGATGAAATTATCGATCAGCCGCTGCCGATCTTTTTGACCGGCTATACACCGTGCTTCCGGCGCGAAGCCGGGGCGGCGGGGAAAGATACCCGCGGACTGATCAGGGTGCATCAGTTCGACAAAGTGGAGATGGTCAAGTTTGTGCGGCCGGAAACTTCCTATGACGAACTGGAAAAGCTGCTGGCTGACGCGGAGGATATTCTGCAGCGGTTGAATTTGCATTACCGTGTGCTGGAATTATGCAGCGGTGATATCAGCTTTGCCGCCGCCAAGTGTTATGACATTGAATTATGGGCTCCTGGCCAGAATGACTGGCTGGAGGTTTCCAGTTGCAGTAATTTTGAGGATTTTCAAGCGCGGCGTGCTAATATCCGTTTCCGTGATGATAATGGTAAACCCTCATTTGTGCATACTCTGAACGGTTCGGGGGTGGCTTTGCCGCGGCTGGTAGTGGCTATTCTGGAAAACGGCCAGCAACCGGACGGAAGTGTGTGCCTGCCGGAGGCATTGGTTCCCTATATGGGCGGGCTGGATATTTTGCAGCCGTAATGAACAAGTTTCCAAAACTCCAGAACGGGATTCTGCGTTTCTGCCGTGATGAGTCCATGTTTGCGCCGGGTTCGCGCGTGGTTGCGGGTGTTTCGGGCGGAGCGGACTCAATGGCCATGCTGCACATTCTGCAAGCCCTGAGCCGCCCGCTGGGTATCGAACTTATTGTGGCGCATCTGAATCATCACCTGCGCGGTAGTGCCGCGAGCATGGATGAACAGGTCGTTGCGGAGAGCGCGGCGCAACTGGGGTTGCGCTTCTATGGCGGGTCGGCGTATGTGCGTGAGCGCGCGCGGCGGCGCAAGCTTTCCATTGAGGCAGCGGCCCGCGAGGCGCGGTTGGAGTTTTTCCGCCGCATCGTCCGCCGTGCGGATGCATCCGCGGTGGCGCTGGCCCACACCGCGGATGATCAGGCCGAAACTTTTCTGCTGCGTCTGCTGCGCGGCAGCGGGATGAGCGGATTGGCGGCCATGACCCCGTTAACTGATCTGGACGGACTGCTGGTTGCCAGACCTTTGCTGCTTACCGGGCGCCGGGCGCTGATTGACTATCTGCGTTCAAACGGTCTGCAATGGCGGGATGATGCCAGTAACCGGGATCCCGCTTACACGCGCAATCGTGTGCGGCATAAATTGTTGCCGCTGCTGGAAAGCGAATTTGATCCTGCCGTCCGCAGCATTCTGCAGCGCACTGCCGCCATTTTGCGCGAAGATGACAAACTGCTGGAAGTTGTTACCGCGGACGCATTGCAGACGTTGCGTGATGTGCACGGACGTTTGAGCATGGCGGGTTTGCGGCAATTGCCGTTGGCGTTACAGCGTCGGGTTATCAGGCAGTGGCTGGCGGTGACGTTGCAAACGTCACTTCCGGCGGATTTCAACACGATTGACCGGATCATTCGCTGGATGGGGCGCCGGCGTTCCTGTGGACAGCTCGAACTGGAGCGGGGGATGCAGCTCACCGCAGAATATGCCTGGTTAAGGGTTGGTGGCCGCAGTCAGTCTGCCGGTGAATTGACCTCCGGCCGCAAATCAGGCTGTTCGGTAATTCTGGCGCGCACAGGAACGGTTTACTGGCCGCCTGGCGGTGTGCGGGTGACTACCTGGACTGCTCCCGGGCTCTGGAAAAAGCGTTCGGAAGGCGTTGGCAAATGGCCCTGCCGTGCGACGGTTGCGCTGGCGCCTGCCGGGCGGCGGCGGCTGCGCCTGCGCTGCCGGCAGCCGGGGGATCGCTTTAATCCGCTGGGGATGAACGGCTCGCGCAAGTTGCAGGATATCTTCACCGATGCCCGCGTGCCGGTGAACTTGCGGGACAATATACCTTTGCTTGTGTGCGGTGAGGAGATAGTATGGGTGCCGGGTTACCGGGTGGCACGCGGCTGGGAAGTTAAGGATGCTTCACAGCGCGTGCAGCATATTTTGATTGAAAAGAAAGGAGTAAAGGCATGCAGCAGGTGAGAGTAACGGTTTTCTTTTTAATGGTGTTGTGTCTTATTGGCAGTGGCTGCCGCAAAACACAGGGTAATGCAAGCGAAAATAATAAAGTAGAAGAGCCGCAGGAACAACTGCAGCAACAGGAGGAGCAAATGGCTGAAAAGACTGAACAGGCAAATCCGGTGATTGTGATCGAAACATCAATGGGCAGTATTACTGCTGAACTATGGCCTGAAAAGGCCCCGCAGACCGTCAGCAACATTCTGGCGTATGTTGAGCAGGAGTTTTATGACGGATTGGTTTTTCATCGTGTGATCGACGGATTCATGATCCAGGGCGGCGGCTTTAATGAGCAGATGCGTCAGAAGCAGTCCGGTAAACCGGTTGTCAATGAAGCCCGCGCGGACGCACCGAATGCGCGCGGCACGCTTGCAATGGCGCGCACGATGGTGGTCGACAGTGCCACCAGCCAGTTTTTTATTAACCTCAAAGATAATGCCTTTCTGAATCACCGCAACCGCACTCCGCAGGGCTTTGGTTATTGCGTTTTTGGCAAAGTGGTTGACGGGATGGATGTTGTGGACGCGATTGCCAAGGTGCGCACCGGCAATGTGGCCGGACATCAGGATGTGCCGTTGGAGCCGGTGGTGATAAAAAGCATCCGCGCGCGCTTAGATTGAGTAAGCAAACGGCGTCAGAGGGTCACGGAGTCACCGCGTCATGGTGGGCAATGAGTCTGGATAAGATAATTGAAGAGTCCACGGGGCATGCGCATCTGGCGGGGGTGTGCGGCATTGGCATGGCCGGTCTGGCGTGGCTGCTGCACGACAAGGGGTGGCGGGTTTCCGGTTGTGACAAGTGCCTGAACCATCTGGCGGATGCGCTGCGCGCGGAAGGAATAGAGCTTGTTGAGGGCCATTCCCCGCGGCATCTTGCGCCGGGGCCGGCGGTCGTGATCCGCAGCACCGCGGTTCCCGAAGACAGCGCTGAAATTGCCGCCGCCCGTGAGGCGGGGCTTCCGGTGTTCCGCCGCGGTGAGGTGCTGGCCGCTTTGCTCGCCCGTTATGCGACGGTGGCGGTCGCCGGTACGCACGGCAAAACCACCACAACTGCATTTTGTATCCAATTAATGCGCTCGGCCGGCATCGAATGCGGCTGGTATCTTGGCGGTGAACTGTCGGTTCTGCCGCGCGTGGCGGGGCTGGGCCGGAGCGAATGGCTGGTTGCGGAAGCGGATGAAAGCGACGGAACACTCAGTTTGTATCGTCCACGGATTGCGGTTTTGACCAACATCGAATATGACCATATGGAGCATTTTGCCGATAGCGCGGCTTTCCAGCATTGTTTCAGTACCTTTATTCGTGGAGTTTCGGAGTGTCTTGTCTGGTGCCGGGAAGATCCTTTGCTGTGCCGCATGGTTTCCGCTTCCGGGTGTCCTAATCTGAGTTACGGCTTGAATGCTCAGGCGGATATTTATGCGGCAGAAATTGTTATGGGCGCGAACGGGTCGGTTTTCGATTTGATTGAAGAGGGCGCTGTTGCCGCGCGTGTTTCTTTGCCTGTCCCGGGCCGGCATAATATATTAAACTTTCTGGGAGCGTATTCCGCGTGCCGGCGTGCCGGCTGTTCAGCAGCGGATCTTTGCCGGGCGGCGGCGCACCTGCAACTGCCGCGCCGTCGGTTTGAAAGGGTGCCTTCCCCGCCGGGAACGGTGGTGCTGAATGACTATGCCCACCATCCCACCGAGGTTGCTGCGTTGATCAGTATGGCGCAGCGGATTGAGCAGGGGCGTTTGCGCGCGGTTTTTCAGCCGCACCGCTATACCCGCACCGCCGCGCTTGGCGAAGCTTTTCCGGCGGCGTTTAACGGACTGGATGAACTCGTGTTATGTCCGGTATATGCGGCGTCAGAAGCGCCGGAAAAGGGTGATGACCAATGGGCGCTTTACCGGCGATTCAGGGAAAGCAAAACGACGGCATCCAGCGTGCTGGCCGCGAGCAGTCTTGCGGCAGCGCAACATTATCTGGCTGCCACGCTCAGCAAACATGACACATTGCTGGTGATCGGTGCCGGGGATGTAAATTCGCTGGCGACTGCCGCGCAGGAATGGGGCAGGGCGACGCGCGGCGGTCCGGAAGGTTTGAGCAGTTCTTCGGTGATATCGCAGGCGAAAGAACTGGGTGCCATGACAACCTGGGGGGTTGGCGGAGCCGCTGAATGCATGGTGGAGATCGGGTGCGAGGCTGATGCTGTGAAGCTTATCAAGTGGGCGGAGAAAAATAATGTTTTTCTACGCTGGTTGGGTCGCGGTGCTAATCTACTGGTCAGCGACATGGGGGTGGCCGGGGTGGTCGCCCGACTGGGCAGAACCGTCTTTGGCAGAGTGGATTTTGACGGCAGCGACCTGACCGCCGGGGCGGCGGCAACCGGCCGGGATTTGCTGAATGCCGCGGAAAAGGCCGGACTGGCGGGGCTGGAATTTCTGGAAGGCATTCCCGGTACGCTTGGCGGGCTGCTGCGGATGAATGCCGGAGCGCATGGCGGTGAGCTTGGCCGGATTGTTAAATGGGTCCGGCTGGTTGATTCTGACGGCGTAAGCGTCTGTCTTCCGGCTGCTGATATGGGTTTTGCATATCGGGAATGCGCACGTTTGCGTGATGCGGTAGCGTTGGAGGTCTGCTTTGCGCTGGAGGCGTTTGAAAAGGTGTCGTCTGAAGAGATTGCTGCCCGGCGCAAGGCCATGCGTGCAAAACGCAAATGGTACAAGGGCTTACGTTGTGCGGGGTCGGTATTCCGTAATCCGCAAGGCGAAAGCGCCGGCCGCCTGCTGGAAGCGGCCGGCTGCAAAGGCTGGCGTGTCGGCGGTGCGGTTGTGGCACAGCAGCATGCCAATGTGATTGTTGCTGAAAAAGGTGCCAACGCTTCTGATGTCCGCTGTTTGATGGCATTGATGCAGCGGAAAGTTGCTGCCGAATATGGAATCATTCTTGAGCCGGAAGTTGTTTTGTGGGAAAGTTGCGCAGATTGAAGACTGCAGACCGCAGACTGAGGCGTGAGTGTGTGAGTGTGGGAGTCAAAAACTTTGTCGCGAGCTTTGTCGCGAGCTTTGTCGGGTCTGGCCCTCCTTCGCCAAGGCTTCCGCCTACGCTAAAGCTTTGAAGGGCAGGCCGAAACGGCGTCATCGGGTCATCAAGTCAGGATTTAATGAGTGGTTGTGGAATATAAAAACATAGCGGTATTGATGGGCGGGTTTTCTTCTGAACGTGAGGTTTCCTTGCGTTCGGGAGCTGCGGTATGCGGCGGCTTGGAGCGCGCCGGTTACCGTGTCAGTGCCTGTGATATTACCTCCCGGACATGGGAGTTGCCGGGCGGAACAGATGCCGCGTTTATCGCTTTGCATGGCACATACGGTGAAGATGGTGAATTGCAGGCCGAGCTTGAGAAACGCGGTGTTCCTTATACGGGGTCAGGCCC
>PXDI01000129.1 GCA_003565095.1 PVC group bacterium
ATGTGGGCTACATGCCGGAGAATGTGCCGCTTTATCCTGAGATGCGGGTTGATGAATATTTGCGTTATCGCGGAAGGTTGAAGGGTTTGCGCGGGCGGCGCTTGCGCAGCAGGGTTGACGAGATGCTGGAGGAATGCGGGCTGCTTGAAGTGCGCCGTAAGTTGATCGGCACGCTGTCGAAGGGTTTCCGGCAGCGCGTCGGGCTGGCGGACAGTCTGGTTCATGAACCGGAACTGTTGATTCTTGATGAGCCGACCATCGGGCTGGATCCGCATCAGATCAGGCATATCCGCAATCTGATCCGCGGTCTTGCGCAGCGTCATACAGTGCTGCTTTCCAGTCATATTCTTTCGGAGGTGGAGGCGATCTGCCGGCATGTAATCATTATTCAGCGGGGACGGATTCTGGCGTCGGACGCTACGGAAAATCTGGTGGGGGTATTGCAGGGGTTGGGGCAGTTGAGTGTTGAAATTGAAGGGCCGTGGGAAAGTGTGTCACGTGCTTTGGAGGGCATAGAGCATGTGATCAAGGTATCGCATGAGCGGCCGGGTTCGTGGACGCGGTTTCTGGTGAGTTGTGAAAAGGGCTGTGATGTGCGTGCGGCGGTGTTTGATTGTGTGCGGCAGGGCGGTTGGCGTTTGCGGGAGCTGCGGCAGGACCGCAAGAATCTTGAAGATATATTTGTTGAAATGACCGGCCAGGTTACAGCGGAAGAAGAGCGGCCGGGGGAAGTTCCAGCACCTGAAATAGAGGAAAGTTACTGGTGAGATGCATTCTTACAATCTGGCGGCGTGACTTGAAGGCGGTATTTGTTTCGCCGGTGGCCTATGTGGTGATGGTGGTTTTCTTATCGATCACCGGCTGGGTTTTTCTGCAACTGGTGGAAGGGCATATCGGGGCGATGGAACCGTTGCCGGTGCTGATGTTCAAGGTGATGGTCTTTTTCTGGCTGCCGGCGCTGGCGGCGGTAATTACTATGCGCTGCTTTGCCGATGAAAAACGCCTGGGAACGATTGAAACACTAATGACCTCGCCGATTTCCGACAGCCAGATTGTGCTCGGCAAATTTTTTGCGGCCTGGAGTTTTCTGTTGCTTGTGACCTTGCCGGCGCTGGGTAATTTATGGTTGCTGGCGTGGGCAAGTCCGGCGCTGGAGTCAATTGATGCCGGTGCGGTGACCGGCGGTGTAATTCTTTATGTTCTGCTTTCCGGAATGTGTGTGGCCGCCGGGTTGCTGGCATCGCTGTGTACAAACAATCAGATTGTGGCCTTTGTTTCATGTTTTGCGGTGGTGCTGCTGGCGGTGCTGGCCGGGGAGCTGCTTGTCACGCTGCCGTATGCGGGCGGTGCCGGTTTTGAAGCGCTGGTGCTGTCGCGGCAGGTTGTCGATTTTTCGCGCGGGTTAATTGACTCGCGTCCGCTGGTGATTTATGTAACCGCAACCGCCTGGCTGCTGTTTCTGGCGGTAAGACTGCTGGAATGGAGCCGTTGGCGTTGATAACTGGCGACGAAAGTGAGTTTATTCATGGGGACTGAGGAGAAAAAAGAAGCCGGGCATCAGAGCGCGCCGGCAATGCGCGGCATCTGGCACCAGCGCGGGTTGCGGATGGTCAGCGGTGTTAATGTAATGGTGTCGTGCCTGCTGGCATTGGCGGCGGTGCTGTTAATTAATATCATCGCGCATCGCTATGTATGGCGGTCGGATATCAGCCGTGAGAACCAGTACCGGCTTTCTGAGCGGACACTCGAGCAGTTGCAGACCCTCCCGGTGGACGTGAATGTTACCGTATTGATGCGGCAGCGTCATGAGTTGCACGAGAGTGTCCGCCGTTTGATGCAGGAATACCGCCATGCGGCCGATGAAGCAAGTGCACCCGGCCGTCTGACGGTGGAGTTTGTTGATCCTGACCGGGATCTGGCGGTAATCCGCCGGCTTTCGCAGCAGTTTGACCTGAGTCAGCCGAATGTATTGATTTTTGAAGCGGGCGGGCGGACCCGTTATGTTGAAGCCTCCGCATTGATGGAATACCGTTTGGACATGACCGAAGGGCGTCATTTTTCGCGGCGGCCCGAGGCTTTTGTTGCAGAGCGTGTCATTTCATCGGCCATTCAGAGTGTTCTGGATGCGCGCCAGCCGGTGGTGTATTTTCTGAGCGGGCATGGCGAGCGTGATACTATGGATTTCGGCACGCAAGCCGGCTATGCGACGCTGGCGCGTATTTTGCGCCGCGAAAACATGGATGTGCGCCAGCTCATTCTCGGCGAGCATAATGCAGTGCCGGAGGATTGTTCGGCACTTGTGATTGCCGGTCCGGACCGGCGGCTTTCCAGCGGTGAAGTCGCACGGATCAGTGAATATCTGGACAACAGCGGCCGGGCGTTTATTATGCTTGATCCCTCGACGGTCACGGGGCTTGAGGATCTGATGCGGCGTTGGGGGGTGAAACTCGCGCATGATGTGGTGGTCGGCTTAACGCTCACCGGCCGTGAGTTGATCATCAACAACTATGGCGAGCATCCGATCACACGGCGTTTTAAGAATGTGTCAACGATGTTTTACACTCCGCGTTCGATAGAGCCTGATCCGCAGCATGCCGCCGCTGATGCGTTGCATGTTGACCGGCCGCGGGTAACGGTGCTGGCAAAAACCACTTCTGAGGGCTGGGCTGAGTTTGATTTGAACCAATTGCCGCCGCGTTATGATGAGGGTGTTGACCGTGCCGGGCCGGTTTCCGTGGCGGCCGCGGTTGAACTTGGCGGTCCGGACGATATCAACATCGGCTTGCGGCCGACACGTATGGTGGTGGTCGGCGATTCCTATTTTGTTTCCAACGGCGCGTTGCAGAGCGGCGTTGGCGGGAATCTGGACTTTTTCCTGAGTGCTTTGAACTGGCTGATTGAGCGTGATTCGCTGCTGGCAATCGGTCCGCGTGACCCGGGCGTGCTCCGGCTCGACATGACCCGGCGTGAATGGCGGAAAGTCTACTTGCTGTCTGTCGGTTTGCTGCCGGGGGTGCTGGCGCTAATCGGACTGCTAATTGGATGGCTGCGCCGTATGAATTGAGGCGTGAAAGGATGCGGCTTTGTCTTTTAAAACCACTTTACGGCTGTTGGTTGCGGTAATTCTGCTGGGCGGGATTGTCTGGGTGTTGAATTATTCCGCTCCGGATGGTACGCGCCGTGCGGCAGAGGCCGGACTGCTGCCGCCGTTCCGTCACGAAATTCATCGTCTGGAGCTTTTTCGCGAAGACTCGCAGTTGGTGCTTGAAAGAGACGCGGATGGCTGGCTGGTGGTGCATCCTCTGCGTGTCCGTGCGGATGCGGGAGTTGTGCGTTCGCTGATTGCCTTGCTGGAATCGCTGCCAAGGCTTGATACAATCACCGCCGGGCAGATGCAGGCGCGGGAGCTGGGCCGCCATGATTACGGGCTGGACGAAGCCGCCCCGCGGCTGCGCATTGTTGCCGAGGATCTGGACTTTACGCTGCATTTGGGCGGCCTGTCGCCCTTTGGTGAGCAGTTGTTTGTCCGTTGCGGAAACGAGGCGGATGTTGTGGCAACCGATGCAATCCTGTGGCAGGCGCTTCCCGAAAATCTGCTGGCAGTGATTAACCGCCGGGTATTCAGGGGCAGCCGGCAGCAGTGGGTGCGCCTTGATATTCACCGCGAGGGCGCACCTTTTCTGCAATTATCCAGAAATGCTGACGGCTGGTCTTTACAGCAGCCGATTGCAGCGCGAGCCGGTCGCGCCGCCGTTGAGGGTTTGCTGGCAGAGCTGGAAGGGATGGAGATCATTGATTATGTGTGGGAAGTGGCGGCGGAAGAAAGCACGGTTAATGGTTATGCGGTGCCGGTGTTCAGGGATGCCGAAACCTATGGATTGACGCGGGATGATGCAAAATTCCGGGTGCGGCTCTGGATGGAGGGATCCGATGTTTCGCAGGATTTACTGTTAGGCCGTGTGCCTTCGGGCACCCCCGACAGAATCTATGCAATGCAGGAAGGTGAAGATGCGGTTTTCATGGTTGCGGCAGAAATCAGCAAACCGCTATCTGTCGGGATTTCTGATTTGCGTGAGCGCCGGCTTTTCAGAATTAACCGTCATTCTGTTAACCGCGTTATTTTACAATCCGGGGATGTGCGCTCTGTGATGCAGCTCGGGGAGGATAACCGCTGGATGTTAAACGAACCGCAGCATGCCAGAGCCGACAACGAAACGGTGCGTAATCTGCTGGACGGGATTTTGCGGATCGAAGCGCGGGATTTTCTGGAAAGCGAGGACTATGAGAAGCATCATGCCGCATTAGAGCGACCCTGGCTGGGTATTACGCTTGAGAGCGGTTCTGCCGAAAAACCGGATGTTGCGGGTATGTTGATCGGCCGGCCGGACACTAACGGCATCAGTGTGGCGGTTCTTCCGGAGCGCAAGCTGGCGGTGCGCCTTAATGCGGAAGCATTGCCGTTCTCGATGGAGCACCCGGTTTTGCCGCAGGCGTTTCTGGACCGTACGATCATGTCGCTGTATCCGCAGAATATTATGCGGATTGGGTTGAAGACCGGGGATTACAAGTATGAAATGATGCGCGACGAAGAGCAGGATGGATGGGTCACGGCCGGAGGTGATCCGGTAAATTCTGATCTTCTGGATGAATTGTTGTTTTTTGCGGCACACGTCAGGGCCGCCGACATCGCCACCCTTAATCCCGACAATCTTAAGAAATACGGACTTGATGCAGGGTTTTTTGAAATAACATACGGGTTGGCGGGGGACGGGGGGATCAAGCGCATAATCTTTATTGGTGCGCTCCTGCCTGATCAAGGCGGTTATTATGCCAGATTGCAGGGGGTGGACATGGTTTTTGTGTTGAGTCGTGAGGTTGTTCAGCGTGTTACCGGCGGATTGCTGGCCGGGCCGGAGAAGTGAGGTGCCGGCTTGAGTGATAACGCCAACAATTCACGGGGGGCAGGGGTTTCTTTCTTGCGCCGAACGGGTGCGTTTATAAAACATGCTTTTTATGTGCTGCTGGCTGCCGTGGCAATTGTTCTGGTGGTGTTTTCAACAATCGGCATTCCGCTGCCGTTAGTTGATGCAGGCATTCAGCGGGCGAATCTGCGCAATCTGTCCATAGAGATTGAGCATGCACGTCTTGACCCTCTGCGCGGTATTGTGTTTTCCGGGGTCAAGGTTTACCGCAAACGTATAATCGGTCCGGCGGTATTGGATGCCGAAGAACTGATCCTATACGCAAATCCTTTTAGTCGTCTTTATTCTGAACGTATTTCCGGGAAAATTATGCTGCACGATGCGGTTTTACGACCCGAAATGTTCTGGTATGAACGACCGGATATTCCGGAGCCAATCGTAGCCGGAAAGCTGCCGTGGTCTCTGACGGTAGTGGCCGAAGCTTGTGAAATGTGGGGCGTTTATATTGACCGGATGCGGTTGCTTGTCAGATATGAATTCCCGGTTTATGTTGTTAATCTGGAAGAGGCCGCTTTGCGCGATGGCTTTGAATTGCAGAGAAATGTTTCCGGTACGTCGATATTTAATGTTGATACCGACATATTGGAAGGTGAATTCACTTCAGGTTTTCATCCGCGAGTGCTTTTGCCCGTTCTTGATATGTTTGAAATGCCGTTTACCGCCCGGCTGGTTAAGGATTTTGCATTCGGTCATGCCCCTCCGCGTGTTGATTCGGTTGTCAGGTTCAACCGGCAGACGCGGCAGTGGGACTATGCAGGGGATGTCTGGCTGCCGGAATGTCGCTTTAGAAATGTGGTTTTATCGCAAGGGAACGGAAGAATTGTTCTCCGTAAGACAGAAGATGATACCAGTGTGCGGGTGGATCCATTGGTGCTGGTGCGTCCTGAAGGGGTGGTTCGCGGTTTTCTGGCAACCGTCTATTCCGAGCAAAGTATGCAGTTCAGCATCAATTCGGGAATATATCCACCGGCACTGTTCCGGATGGTCGGGTTCCAGCCTGAACATGTGCTGCTGTCGCGCTGTCGCTATGAGGGGCCGTCTTTTATCGCCGGAGATGGCATGATCGGCATAGGTAATCATGATCGGGATGATTTCCGTTTTTCCTTTATCGGCGAAAATTTCAGCTTTGAACCGTTTACGGCAACCCGCTGCCGGGTGGATGGCTATGCGAAAGGCCGGGAGTATCATGCCACAAATGCCGTGGCGGAATTCTGCGGAGGAAGCGTTTCAGGAGGGTTGGAGTTTGAGCTGCCGCAGGAAGACGACGGCGCGGTTTCTTATAAGATTGAACTTCATCTGCAACAGGCGGATTTCTCCGAAATGCTGGGTCAGTTGCAGGTGGAGCGTGCGGCGGAGGTTTCGGGCATCGTCGGCGGCAGCATCAGAGTGGCCGGAATGTTTAACGAAGATGCCTTGCGTGAAGCGCAGGGCGAGGGGACTGTCCGGATCCGCCGCGGGCATATCTTCCGCCTGCCGATCTTCGGCGGGCTTTCGGAGGTGATGTCGCGCATTGTGCCCGGACTTGATTTTGTTTTGCGGCAATCGGATGCGGATGCCGACTATCATGTCTCGGACGGGTATTTGGTAACGCGCAAAGCCACGGCGCAGGGGGATGTTTTCAGTCTTGAGGGATCCGGGCGCTATGATATGGTGAATGATCAGTTGGATTACAGTGTACAGGTAAAGCTGATGAAAGAGCACACGCTTGTCGCCAGAATCCTGCGGACATTAACCTATCCGATCTCAAAGCTGCTTGAATTCCGTTTACGCGGCTCGTTGAGTGAGCCGCACTGGTATCCGGTAAATTTTTCAACCGATTTACTGCGCAGGATCGGCAGTGCGCCCGAAGCGATCCGGTCGGTCTTTACCTCGGGCGAAGATGATTGAATATATTCTACAATGTCAGAATAAATCAAAATAAAGGAGTAAATTATGATTAACCAGCTAAAGATTACCGCGGTTGCCATAAACGCTATCTTATTTCTCGGTACAGTGCAGTCGTTGCAGGCGCATTTTTCTGAGACGGTTGTCAATCCGGTCAGCCGTGAGTACGTTGATGAAGTGGTTTTGCTGCGCGAGCCGTTGCCGGCCTCTGCCGGGATAGTGGTTCGGTCTGCCGGTAGCGAGGTGCCGTTTCAGGTGGTTGCTGACGCTGCCGGAAAGATGCGCGCAGCGGTGCTGGTCAGCCTTCCGGCTGCTGAGCGCAATGCGGAATGGCCGGCACAGACTTTTGATGTTAGCACCGGCACTCCGGCTGAATTTGCTCCACGGGTGAATGTGCGGCGCGAAGATAACGTTTACATTATGGACAACGGTGTGATTGCCGTGGTTGTGCCGGCGGAGGCGGATGAACCTGTCGCACCTGTGCAGGCTGTGCGGCTGCCGTCAGGGCAGGTTGTCGGTAACGGAACAATTCAAGCCGGTTTGCCATTAAAATCCTTTTCCAGCAAGATCACCGGTGATGGTTCCGTTTTCGGTGAGATCACACTGGAATACCGGTTTGACGGTATGTCGGGTCCGGCGCAGGATATTCCGGCATATGCGCGTGTACGTTTACAGTTGAGCCCCGGGCACCATCATGTCCGTGTTACTGAAGAGCATGCGGTTACACGTGACACATTCTGGGAATTTGCTTTGACCGAGCACTGGGAAGCGCAAAACGCCCAGGTGGAGATTTTCGGCGGCGGGGCGGGGCGCTCTTCCAACCGCTCCATGTGGCCAAGGGATTTCACGCCGCTGGGATATGAGCGTGAGGCGCTTGACCGCCGATATGCGGAGGGGGATCCGCGGTTGGGGCTCACGCTGATGTGGCTGG
>PXDI01000366.1 GCA_003565095.1 PVC group bacterium
GAACTTCATGCATTGATCGCAGCATCTTGCCGGCCTTGATATGTCAAAGCATATCGCTCTTCCGCAGGAAAGCTCTTGCTGATTTCGAAGATCTCCCTAACGCCTAACGCCTAATCCCTAATCCCTCCGTTGCCCGACCCATAGCTCAAAATTACGCCAATCTCGTTTTCATTACTTGTCACTCAACTTTTGACAGTACCTATTCATACCTGCTGCGCAACCCGCTCCGCCATATCCCGGGCGGTGGTGGCCGCATTCGATTCAATATCACAAATCACTATGCCTTGCTCACGGTAATAGTCAAGTAAAGGACGGGTCCGCTCACGATAAACCACCAGCCTGCGCTCAACCTGTGCCGGGGTATCATCAGCGCGCCCTTCACGGTCCCCGCCGCTGTTCAACAACAGCCTGACCCGCACAGCTTCGGCATGGCACAGCAAATGAACAACAACTCTCACCCGCACCAGCGGAGCCAATGCGGCCGCCTGCCGACAGTCACGCGGCCAGCCGTTGAATATTAAGTAATCACCCGGCGCAATCCGGCGCAGCAGCATGAACTGATGGATGATTTCATGTGCAATGCCAAAATCCTGCTCTTCCAGCAACGCCCCCTCGTCAAGACAGCGGCGGATCACGGCAACCTGCGCAGCACTCAGCCAGTCGGGTTCATCCGCCGCAGCCGCCCGCAGCCATACGCCGAAATCAAAATGATGCACCTGCCGGCCTTTCAGACCGCGCGCCTGCAGCCAATCACCCAACGGGGTTTTGCCCGCTCCGGTCGGACCCAACAGCACAATTGCATTCTCGTTTAACCGCCCTTGCATCAGCCTGCGACCACCTTCACCATCAGCTTACGCCTGCGCGGGCCGTCATACTCAGCAAAATAAATTCCCTGCCAGGTACCAAGCAGCAGACGGCCCTTGCTCACAATTATGCTGACAGAACTTCCGGTAAGCGTGGCTTTAACATGGGCGGCTGAATTACCTTCACAGTGGGCATACCCATTCTGCCACGGCACCATTCTGTCCAACGCCAGCTCCATATCACTCAACACATCCGGATCGGCATTCTCGTTTATCGTTATCCCGGCGGTAGTGTGCGGCACAAAAACATTAACCAGTCCGTCCTGAATGCCGCTGTCAGCGACCACCCCGGCGATCTGCCCGGTTACATCAATAAATTCTGTACGGCTGCCGGTCTGTATGCCGAGTTCACGCATCATCCCAACCTCGCTTTCAGCTTTTCAAGCAATTCGTCTGCTACACGCAGGTTACCGAACCCGCGACCCAGCTTTACCCGCGGATTGGCGTCGCCGTGAAAATCCGATCCGCCGGTCAACAGCAAACCGTATGCGGCGGCAAGCCCTGAATAAATGCTGATCTGCTCCGGTGAGTGTTCTGAATAAAAGACCTCTATTCCACCCAAACCCAGCTCAGCCAGCGACTTTACAAAATCTTTCAAGGTTGCTTTTGACATTTGAAGCGAGAAAGGATGCGCCAGCACGGCAATCCCGCCGGCATCGCGGATCAAACGAATCGCATCCGTCGGAGAGAGCCGGAAACGCTCCACATAAGCGGCTTTACCCTTTCCAAGATATTTATCAAAAACTTCAGCCTTATCCGCAACATAACCGCGTGCCAGCATTGCCTGCGCAAAATGCGGCCGGCCGACCACCTCCTCACCGGCAAATGCCGCCACTTCGTCCCAGTCCAGTTGACAGCCCAGCTCGTTCAGCTTCTGCAGCATGCGTTCATTACGCAACCGGCGGCCATCACGGATTTCCAGTAGAGCCGCCTGCAACGCGGCATTCTCTATATCAAAATAATAACCGAGCAGATGCAGTGTGCCATGCAGCGGTTCAGCACTGATTTCAACCCCGGGTACGGCCTCCACACCAAGCTCATTGCACGCCTGCGTGAACAGCCCCAGGCCGGCGGTGGAATCATGATCAGTCAGCGCAACCGCGCTTAGCCGCGTCTCTTTGGCCAGCTCCGCCAGTTCACGCGGCGTGCAACTGCCGTCGGAAAACGTCGAATGTACATGCAAATCAATCATTGAACACTTGCCTTGCCGCCATCCCCTGATGTTTCATAGTAACAGGCCATTGTGTCGGGCGTCTCAAACACACACACTCTTGCCACATGTATCCGTCCGTCATTTATCGACTGCCCCAGTTTTTGATAAATATAACGGGCCAGATTTTCTGAGGTGGGATTCTGCGTAGCGAACCCCGGCAGCTCATTCAAATGCCCGTGGTCAAGTTCGTCCACCACCAGCTCCAGCGCCTGGCGTACCGCCCGGAAATCAGTCAACAGTCCAATCTCATCGAGCCGCTCTCCGCTGATAAAAGCCTGCACATCCCAGTTATGGCCGTGCACCGCCGAACACGACCCGCTGTAACCGCGAAGATAATGCGCCGCGGAAAACCGCGTTTTTACACTTATTTCAAACATATCAGTCCTTATTACTGCAAACGGTTTGCCAACTCATATATCTCTGCCGGCTCACTCTCGTCCCGTTTTTCCAGAAATGCGCTAATGGCGGCATCATACTCCGCCGTATGTTTAAAAGCCTTACGGGCCAGAGCAAACCGCAGCGCCAAACCGATCCGGCCGGAGTTCTTCTGCAACTCTGCGGCAATTCCGGCATAGTCATCCGGATCAGTTACCGAAGCCACCCGCAGAAAATTCTTGGCGGAAGCCCTGACCATACACGGCCCGCCGATATCAATATTGGTGCGCGCTTCTTCAACGCTCACCCCTTCGCGGGCAACGGTCTGCCGGAACGGATACAGATTGACCACCACCATATCGAGGGCAACCGCGCCGGTACGCTGCAAATCATCCTGATGCGCCTGGTTATAGGTCTCACTCAAAAGACCAAGATATATTTTGAAATCAAGAGTCTTGACCAATCCGCCCTGCATTTCCGGCTGCCCGGTATAATCCGCTACTGACACCAGACACCCCTCAGCCTGCTTTCCAAGAATCTTCTGCAGCGCACTGTAGGTACCACCGGTTGAATATAACTTAATTCCAGGACATGTTTTCAGTAATTCAGGCACAAAAGCATCCAGCCCGCGCTTATCCGAAACACTCAGCAAAACATGCCTGACCGCCACCGCTTCATCCACCTTCTCAACAATATTCAGTGCCATAATGCTCCTTTCGCTGTAAATTCACGCAAAGAATGCCCGATTTTCACTACCAAAACAATAATAATGTAAATCAGCCTGATTTATTCATCAACGTTGCAGGAAAATAGCTACCAACATGAAGTAGCTCCAAAATACCGAAAAACACCCAAACCACATTCATGCCTTGACGATCGCGGTACCAATATCTTATGTTTATCAGATGTAATGCTAATAAATGATTGTCGGCAGCCAGTCTGCCGGTATAACAACAGGAGCAATCGGTTATGAAAATGTTTTTGTGTGCTGTGTGCACTCTGCTCAGTTTTTCCGCCACCCTTTCCGCTAATCAGTTCGAACCATTATTTCGCATCCTCGCCATCGAAGGTGAAATCCTTGTGCAGACTCCCGGTACGGACACCTTCACCCCGGCCCGCGAAAACCGCGCTTATCATTACGGAACAACGGTCAAATCAGGACTGAATTCCTCTGCACGAATTATTTTCTCAGAAGGCAATGAATGCCTGCTGGACGCCGATGTAATGGTTATCGTAATGGAGAACGCGAATAACCCGACCCAAAAGCGCCTGCGCTTGTTGAACGGCCGGATTACCCTTAACCTGCGTGAGGAGTTTCAGGATCTGAACAGCCTGCTGGTGGAAACGCCTTCGGCAGTACTCATCGCACGCGGCGGCCGATTCTCAGTAACAATGCGCACAGAAGGTGATATGCAGATCGCGGCAATCGCGGTGCAGCGCGGCGGATTGAGCATCGAGGGCCCGCATTACAACATCGCGGAGCTAAAGCGTGACGACACTCTCACTGTCGCCAACTCCCGCGACAAGACATTTACACGGATCAGGGTTGTGCGGGGAGCCTTCAGCATGGAATACCGCGACCAGGATGGCATTCCGCAGTTTGCCGAACTTACCACCGGCAGTACCGTCAAAATCTGGCGGCGGCGTTCCGTCACCGGCCAGACCGTGGTGGTTACCATCCTGATAACCACAGCGGGCGGCGATATCGAACGGACAATTACCTATGCCGAAGCCATCGAACGTCCGGATGATGCTGAACTGCCGGAATTCGAAAGACCCGCCGACTATTTTGAGGTACGCCGTAAACTGGAACAGGAAGCTGATGAACGGCCGAAGACCTGGTGGCAGCGGCTGCGTGAGAGAACAAGCGACCGGCCGGAGAGACCTGACATTGATGATCTCGATGAGTGGGATGATTTCCCGGAACTGACAACACCTGTACCAACAACCACAACAACCATACCGTCGGTAACGCCGGTCGGAAGACTATAATAAACAACCCCGGCAGTACATAACGGTTTTCCGTCAATTGAAAGGATCCCCAAGTTGCAACTGATATCTAAATTCAATAAGATGATTCGCTCACGGCTGCTATGGACTATATTTGCCGGCATATTGGTTTTGTCATTTGTCGGCTTTCTCGGCCCCAGCGGCAGTTGCGCACCAATCGAACAGGAACAGGGAAACAATGCCGGACGCATCGACGGTAAAAATGTTTCACGGCAGGATTTTCTGATGGCCCGTTTTTTTGAACTGGGTCTGCGCAACCCCCACGATCTTTCCGATGAAGTTGAAAATGAATTGCGCAAACGCACATGGCAACGCATTGCCGCACTGAAAACGGCGGAGAAACTCGGCTTACAGGCCGGCGATCGTGACATTGCTGAAATGATCCGGCAGGACGAGGCTTTTCAACGTAATGGCGTTTTCGACCGTGACCAGTACCGTATGCTCATTGAACACCAGTTGCGCACCGATGTTCAGACTTTTGAAGAATACCTGCGCCAGGACCTCACTCTGCAACGGCTCGCTTCCATGATCGAATCAACCGCATGGGTCCCGCCGGCCGAAGCCGCCGAACGTATCAGAAACCTAACCGATAAATTTACTGTCAGCTATATAAACTTCCCCATCGATCAATTTGAGGACGAAACAGAACTTGATGACGACGATATAAGAGAGTTCTACAGTAACAACAGTGACCGTTTTATCGTCCCGGAAAAAGTCCGCATACGCTTTATTGAATTTGAAGCCACCAACCTCGTAACAGAGGCTGACTTCACCGAGGACGACATTTACGATTATTATGACGCCAATATTGAAATGTTCCGCCGCGAAGAGGATTCTGCAGCAGATGAAACTGATGCTGAAGATTCTCCGGAAACCGCAGCAGAAGAAATTGCCGAGGATATACCAACCGCGGTGCCGGGGTTCAAGCCGGTCGAGGATGTCCGCGCAGAAATCATTGCGGCCCTGCAAAAGCAGCGCGCCCTCCTGCTGGCACGCGACCGCGCCACTGATTTTGTCATCGAACTGACTCCCGACCGCGCCGGACGCGCGCCGGATTTTGACACGCTTGCAGCCAGATTCGGCCGCCCAGTTGTTACTTCCGAACTGTTCAGCGCAACCGAAACCGTGCCGGAACTGGCAGACGCCGAGGATGCCCTGGCAATTGCCTTCGCACTTGATATCGACAATCCGCTCAGCGCTTACAGCGATCCGGTCTCCGGCACCAATTCAGTTTTCGTACTTAGTATCCTTGAACGCCGCGAGGCTTTTCTGCCCGAACTGGATGACATTATTGAGGATGTCACGGAACCCGCACTGGAACATCGCCGCCGCGAGGCATTCAAGCAATACGTGACCGGAATCCGGGAGCAACTGATAACAAAAATGCGGCGCGGAACCGGTTTTGACGAGGCTGCGGCGGAACTGCAACTGGCAAGCGAAAAGCTGGAGCCGTTCAGTGTATATGATACGATTGAATCGGAAAACATTCTAGAGGAAATCCTGAGTATGGCGATCATGCCTTTATATTCCGGGCAGCTTTCCGAAGCGGTCTTCAACGGCGACGACCTGCTGCTGGCATATATCGTAGAGCGCAGCCCCGGCGAAATGCAAATCACAGAAATGATTGCACCGCAAGTCCATGCCGCACTGGCGCGCTTCCGCGCGGGCTTGGTGTTCGACAAATGGATGGAATGGAACCTCGCGCAATCCAACTGGCAGGACTTTATGTCCAACGATGCCTGGACGGAAGCAGAATAACCCGCAAAGAGATTCCCTGCTGGACAAGCGGCCTAATAATGTCTATACATTTGTTGTTATGAGTTACTGGCTTGTCATATACCGTTTTGCGCTCGGAATCCTGCTGGTGCTGTGCCTGATCGGGGTCGTTTTCATGTTCCTGCCCAAGTGCTACCGCATCAGCCAAATGCAACAGACAAAAAGCGAACTGGATGAATCCAACCGGCAGCGCGAGGCAGCCATCCGCGAACTGCGCCATAATCAGGAACGCTTCCAGTCCGACCCGGTATTCGTCCAGCGCACCGCACGGGAAGTCGGAATGGTTAGACCGCATGAAGTCGTTTTCCGCTTTTCCAACAGCGTCGATAACGCTGGCAACCAGTAACCGTTAACGAAGCGTTATAAGGATAGAACGATGCAGAAACACACACAGCGTTTCTTGGCAGGCGTCGCAAAGCTAAGCCTGCTCTTGACTGCCATAATTTTCTGCTGCACAGGATGCCTGCGGCTTTCTTCAACCGTGACGATTGACCGCGACGGTTCAGGCAGCATTGAAATTGAGTATAATATACCCGAGCAGACTATCATGCAGATCCGGTCTATGACAAAACTGCGCCGCGAACTGCAGGAAGCCTCCGGCAAAACCGCTGACCCGCAGGAGGAATATTCATTCCGCGTAATACAGGTGTTCTTCGACCCTACCGATAACGGAATCCAGACTTTTTTCAACGAACTGCAGGATAACGGTATATCTCTGCAAAGTAAACGCATCCGCTCACGGGAAGGTGCCAGACAGGTAAACATGTCTGTGAATTTCAGCTCGCTTGAAAAACTGGCCGCATCCGCCCCTTTCTCGATCTTCGGATTTTCAATAATGCCCGCACACGAAGGTAACTACCGCATCATCCGGCAGGGCAACGCGAACATCAACATCCCGGAAGTTGATATGAATGATCCGGCATTTGTATCTTCCGTAGTACCGTTTTTGCAAGGTTTCCGTGCTGAACTGCGGGTCAGAACCCCCGGACCGGTTGTTGCCGCCAATACACCGGCCTTTCAGGGCAACACCGCAATGTGGACCTTTGATTTTGACCGGGAACCGCGCGCGCTGCATTACCTCAATTCACGCGATATGGAACTGGTCTTCGCGGCCGAGGGCGTTTCCCTGCCGGAAATCACCCAGACATCACAACAGTCCCGCCTCCTGCAACCATAGACGCCATTCGCCGGCAGCCTGACGGAATGCTGTGCCACGATGCGATATAGCATTCTTCTCCTGCATACACATCTCGGCAAAAGTGCGGTCGTACCCCTGCGGGATAAAGAGCGGATCGTAACCAAACCCCTCATTACCGCGCGGCATGTCACTGATTCGCCCCCCACAAACTCCGCGCACTGTGCGGAAATCATCCGCCGGTGAACAAAGCGCCGCCACACACACA
>PXDI01000407.1 GCA_003565095.1 PVC group bacterium
CCAGCAGAAGCGCTATCTGCACACTTTCCCCAATGTTATCCTGACCAACTTTTATGAATTCCGGCTCTACCGCGACGGCAAAAGGCTGGCGCGGGTGGTGGCTGGTCAGTCTTTCGTGCCAGACGCACTAAAGGCGCCTTCCCCCGTGCGTGACGCGGATGGTTTGTCAGACCTGTTTGCAAAATTCTTTTCGTTTTCGATGCCGCGCCGCTTTACCGCACGCACGTTGGCGGTCGAGCTGGCTAAACGCACGCGCTTTCTGCGTGACGAGGTGGTTGCGCAGGAACTGCGTGAGCAGGAACGGGTAGGGAAGGGCGGTATCCTGGCCTTTTATCACGCGTTCAAGGATTACCTGATTGCTGATCTGTCGCTGGAACAGTTTGCTGATCTCTATGCCCAGACCGTAACCTACGGCATGTTTGCCGCCCGTACCCGCACAAATGGCGCTTTCGATCGCCGTTCAGCGTTTGACCGAATCCCGCGCACGATCGGATTGTTGCGCGATCTTTTCCAGTATATCTCATATGGCGATATCCCTGCACCGCTCGAATGGATGGTGGACGATATTGCCGAAGTGCTGGCGGCGGCGGATGTGAAAAAGCTGCTCGACCATTTCTATCAAGAGGGCAAGGGACATGATCCGATAGTACACTTTTATGAGACTTTTCTGGCGGAGTACGATCCGCGCGAGCGCGAGCGACGCGGTGTTTATTACACCCCTGAGCCCGTTGTAGGCTACATCACCCGTTCGGTTCATGCGCTGTTGAAGGAGCGCTTCGGCAAAACCGACGGACTGGCATCCGAAGGCGTTACATTGCTTGATCCTGCCGCCGGAACCATGACCTTTGTGGCCGAGGCCGCACGATTGGCGTGTGAAGAATACGAATCAAAATACGGCGAAGGCTCAAAAGCCGAATTTGTACGCGACCATGTTCTGGCCAACTTCTATGCATTCGAGCTGATGATGGCGCCATATACCGTCGGTCACCTCAAAATGTCGTTTCTGCTCGAAGAAATGGGCTATAAGCTTGGTGATGACGACCGCTTTAAACTATATCTGACCAATACGCTCGAATTTGAAGATCTGGAGCAAAGTGAGCTGCCCGGCATGCGCTCGCTTTCCGAGGAATCGCAGCTTGCCGGACAGGTCAAAAAGCAGCAGCCGGTGCTGGTGATATTGGGAAATCCGCCGTATTCCGGGCACAGTTTCAATACCGGTGACTGGATCTGCGGACTGATTGACGACTACAAGCAAGTGGACGGGAAGCCGCTTGGTGAACGTAATCCGAAATGGTTGCAAGACGATTATGTTAAGTTCCTGCGTTTCGCGCAGTGGAAGATAGATCAGGCGGGCGAGGGCATTGTGGCGATGATTACCAATCACGGCTATCTTGATAACCCCACCTTCCGAGGCATGCGCCAGAGCCTGATGCAGACCTTTGACGAGCTGCATATTCTTGATTTGCACGGCAACTCGCTTAAAAAAGAAACCGCACCGGATGGCAGTGAAGACAAGAACGTCTTTGATATACGGCAGGGAGTAGCAATTTGCCTGTTAGTGAAAAACGGCCGAACACGGTCTAAATCGGCTGTAAATGTCCGCCATTTCGATCTCTATGGCGCGCGCAAGAATAAATACAAGTGGCTTGATGCTCACGATGTAACAAATACCCGTTGGCGCAAGCTGACACCGCGTCCGGACAGCTACCTGTTCATCCGGCGTGACGATAAGTCCATGCGCCTTTATGAGAAATATCCGTCAGTACCGGAGATATTTCCGGTAAACAGCGTTGGAATAGTTTCTTCACGTGACAGTGTGGTATTCGATACCGATCGAGCTTCACTGAAACGCCGGATTATGCAATTCCGTGATAGCAGTTTATCTGACGACATGCTCAAGACCGCATACTCGCTGCGAGAAAACAAAAACTGGTCGATTCAATCGGCAAGAGCGGCAATTCACGACATACCGGATATTGAAGAAAATATTGTGCAGTGCCTGTATCGTCCGTTTGATACGCAATGGCTGTTCTATCATGAGTCGATGATTGAGCGCGCAAGGACGGACGTAATGCGGCACGTGCTGGCTGATAATAATTTTGCACTTTGTATTGGCAGGCAGGGGCATGTGGTTGGCGGTGACGAATGGAACCTCTGTTTCTGTTCAACACAGATGACGGACTTTAATCTCTTTTATCGCGGTGGCAATGTAAACTTTCCCCTCTATCTCTACCCTGAGCCAAAACCGCCGGAAAAAAAGAAGGCCGTGGGCAGTCGGTTCACGCATTTGCTGTTATTCGAGCCGCAGGCGGAGTATGTGACAAAGCGGCCTAATATTAATCCTGATCTATTGGCGGCGTTGACCGCCGGTTATGGCAAGGCGCCTACGCCGGAGGATGTTTTTCACTACATTTACGCAATCTTGTACAGTCCGCCGTACCGGGAAAAATACAGCGAGTTTCTTAAGAGCGATTTTCCGCGTATTCCGTTCACTGCTGATAAGAAAGTATTTATGTCCATGGCCGGTATCGGGAAGGAATTGGCGGCGCTGCACTTGCTGAATAGCGCAGCTTTAGAAAAGCCGGTGACGCGTTTCCGTGTGGCGGGCGATAACAGAATTGGAAAGAACAAATCCGCTGGACGCCTTTACGATCCCGCGGAACAGCGGGTCTACATCAACAAGACGCAATACTTCGACAGTATTCCGTCGGAATTGTGGGAATACCGCATCGGAGGATATCAGGTACTTGACAAATGGCTCAAGGATCGTGCCGGGCGCTGTCTGACGCCTGCTGAAGTGAAACACTACTGCCGCACGGTTACCGCCCTGAGCGAAACCATCAAATTGCAGACCCGCCTGACAACGCTTTACCCAAAAGTCGAGACCAAAACGCTTGTTTTCGAAAAAGCCAAGTAAGAGATAAAGGTTATATGAAACTTAACGAACTCCGCAATCTGGCGATCAAGCTGTTCGGGCTGTACTGCATCACTCGATTTATCATTCTACTGCCGCAATTGGTGTCGATATTCCTGATGACGGGAAACAGTGTTTACATGCAGAATAAAGCACTTCTGGCGCTCGCGATAACTATTTCTCCCGCGCTTTACTTATGTCTTGGCGCGGTTTGCCTTTTCAAGACAAGGCTTGTCGTTGCCTTATTGTGGGCAGGTGATCAGTCGTCAGCCGAAAAGCCTGCCGCGGGCAGCGGGCCGTCCTCATTGTCGTTCTGGATCACCCTCATAGGTTTTTACTATCTCATCAGCTCTTTTGCTGGGCTGGTTTCCCTGCTATGGGTCTCTGCGGTTGAACGACAGACTATTGGTTCTACGTTCCTTTCGACCAAGTTCCTTCCGGATATGTTTCTTTTGCCGCTATCGATCTTCAGCATTCATAATGCAAGAGGTATCGATGAGTTCATCAAGAAAATGCAGAGCACCCAACGTACCACCGACCAGCATAGTGTTGAATGATCAGAGAACAGGGCAGATAATGCAACACAGGTGGCGAGTTTGATACGTATCGGTAAGGATATTCTCAATTTGGCCATACATCAACTCTCTATCGAGAATCTGCTCTTGGTTTCATCGCCATTCGTGTTTGGGATAGCGGCCTTTCAGGTCACGTTTGGCTTGCTGGTATCCGGATTGCCAGAAGCTGGGCAGGTCGTCGGTAATCTGGACGGGGCGTTGATTGGGCGCAAGGATGTGGACCAGCAGTTTCACTTTGCCCATGCAGATTGCGGGTAGCTCGTTAACGTCGTATAGCTCCTGAATACGCTGGGCAATGTACGGCTTTGCGCCGTTTGTATACTGTATCCGCGGGGTTCTTCCGTTGGAAAGAGTTATACGCTCGGGGGCACAGGTTTCTACCGCCATACGCTGATCACGCGAGTGATAGCGCTTCAGCTCCGGCCACACTTCGCGCTGTTTCAGTTCTTTGATCCCGCGTAAACCGTAGCAAAGCTGCTCGAGCAGCATCTGCCGTCCTTCTTCATCAATCGGCGCTATTTGCAGCTCGGGGCAGTTGGCGTTGACCAGATTGACCCTGGCAATCCATTCTTCAATTTTGGCATCCCAGTTCTTCAGTACCGCTGGATTTTGCCGGACGACTTCCGCCAGTACCGGCGCGGCTTCTTCGTCGCTGATTTCCGGTGAGTGTTTGCTTTCAAGCACCAGATCATGAAAAAGGATCTGCATGTCGGCACTGACGCGTTTTTGGCGGGCGTCAAAATAGACGTTGCGGGTGTTGTGCAATGCGTTGGGAAACAGCTCCTGCAGCCATTCGCGTTTGATAACACTCAGGTCGGAAAGCATCACTTCAACATCACCGGCCCGGCGGCTGATCTCGCTGATTCCAGCGGCGACCAGCAGCGGGGCTGGGGCAATCATACTTGTTTTTTCGACTGACCCGCGCCGCCCGTGCACCACCGCGCAGCGGCTGCCGCTGCCTAATCGCTGTGCAACGTGGTCGGGATATGCGGTCAACAGGCATTTAATTAAAGCCTCTGAAGCATCTTCGGGACTGTCATGGCATGGCAGTCCGGCCGACTGTGCAATGCCGAGTAATTGATCCCGTGTCTTTGCAATACGGAACACCGCTGATTGATGTATTCCGAGATCGGCGCACAGTTGCCGGTCTGCGTTTGACTGGAATGCATTGCGCCACAGATCCATTGTAATCAGCAGGTCGGAGTCATCGCGTTCGTTTACGGCTTTGCGTCTTTGTTTTGTAACCGCTTCTCCCTGATTACGCTTAAGCAGGCCGCGGTCTTCGATAATCGCGGCCATCAGGCAGGCATCGGCAACGCAGTTGCACTTGTCAGCTTCAAGCAGCATGCGTCCTAAACGCGGGTGTAACGGAAAGCGTAACAGCGCTCTTCCGGTGGCGGTAATGGTATGCTTTTGGTCAATTGCCCCGATTCCGAGCAAGAGTTGGGTTGCTCTTTGCAATGCGGCTGGATCAGGTGCGTCCATCAGAAAGAAAGTGTTAATATCATCAATTCCAAAGGATTTCAGTTGCAGCACGGTTTCCGCAAGATCAATTCTTTGCAACTCCGGCAACTCGACTGCCTGACGTCTTTCAAATTCGTTTTGTGCATAAAGCCTGATGCACTGTCCCGGTCTGGTGCGGCCTGCTCTGCCGGCTCGCTGGTCAGCAGAGGCACGGCTGACCGGTTCAACTATCAGGGTGTTGATACCGCGTCGCGGGTCATAGGATGCTTTGCGCGCCAGGCCGCAATCGATGACGGTTGTTACACCTTCGATTGTCAGTGACGTTTCCGCAACATTGGTGGAAACCACGATTTTGCGTTCCGTATCGGTACCTGCGGCAAGATCCTGTGCTTCCGGCGAAAGCTCGCCATGCAGCGGCAGTACTTTTGTGTATGGTGGTAATTTGCGTCTACCGAGCGCATCGATTGTACGCCTAATTTCATACGCCCCCGGCATAAAAATCAGCACATTGCCATCTGGCTCGCGGCTTAATACCGTAGCGGCCTGATCGGCGGCGGTATCCCATATTTCATTGCGCAGATTCGCGCGGGGCGGGGCATAATTGATTGTGACAGGATGTGTCCGGCCGGCGGCACTGACAACAGCACAAGGGGCAAGCGCATTTTTTATTCGCTCTGTCTCGATGGTTGCCGACATGACGATCACCCGTAAATCGGGCCGTTCGACATTCTGCAAACGCCGTGTCATGGCAAGGATTATATCCGCATAGAGATGCCGTTCATGGAACTCATCCAGAATGATTATTCCAATATCCGGCAAAGAGCGATTACGCAAGATAGAGCGCAGCGTAATGCCGTCGGTTTCATAGACTATTCGGGTGCGACTTCCGACAGAGCGGTCGAAACGGACCTGATAGCCGATTTCTTCACCGGTTCTCTGTCCACGTTCGGCCGCAACGCGCCGAGCCAGCATACGCGCGGCAATTCTGCGCGGCTGCAAAACCGTGATATTTCCGCTGCCGGTTAGGCCGGCGTCAAGCAGCATCTGCGGGACTTGTGTTGATTTCCCCGATCCGGTCGGTGCACTGATTACCAGCCGTTGATTGTCACGCACAGCCGCAACAATCTCATCCCTGTGCTGATGAATCGGTAATATCACACGCCCGTCTTTATATGAGTCCGGCCACCAGGTCGCCTACCTCGGTTGTGCCGTAACCCATCCGTCCGGCGGCCATGCTTTTCAGTTTGCCTGACGTCACCTCGGTGACGGCGTTTTCAATGGTACGGGCGGCTTCGGTTTCGCCGAGGGTATCCAGCAGCATCGCACCGGCGCAGATGGCGGCCAGCGGATTGATGACGTTCTTGCCGGTATATTTCGGGGCTGATCCGCCGATCGGCTCAAACATGCTGACACCTTCCGGATTGATGTTACCGCCGGCGGCAATGCCCATGCCGCCCTGGGTGATGGCGCCGAGATCGGTAATGATGTCGCCGAACATGTTCCCGGTGACAATGACATCAAACCACTCGGGGTTTTTGACCATCCACATGCAGGTGGCGTCGACATGATAGTAATCGCGTTGGATAGTCGGGAAATCCTTTTCGCCGATATCGTGAAAAGCGCGTTCCCAGAGGTCATAGACATAGGTCAGCACGTTGGTCTTGCCGCACAGCGCCAGTGTGTTTTTTTTCTTGCGGCGCTGGGTATATTCGAACGCGTAGCGCAGGCAGCGTGAAACCTGTTTGTAGTTATATACCATGCTTTGCACGGCGACTTCGTCGGGCGTGCCTTTCATGGTGAAACCGCCGATGCCGGTGTAAAGTCCGCCGGTGTTTTCACGGACGACCACATAGTCGATATCTTCCGGCCCCTTATCTTTCAGCGGGGTTTCAACACCCGGATAGAGTTTTACAGGGCGCAAGTTGATATACTGATCCAGTTCAAAACGCAGGCGCAGCAGAATGCCCTTTTCGAGGATGCCGGGTTTGACATCCGGGTGACCGATTGCTCCGAGCAGAATGGCGTCATGCCGGCGCATTTCATCGGCGGCGGAATCCGGCAGCACTTCGCCGGTGCGCATGTAGCGCTCGCCGCCGAAGTCGTAGTCCTGCAGATCCAGTTTGAAGTTGTACTTGGCGGCGACCGCTTGCAAAACCTTGACCGCTTCAATTGCCACTTCCGGTCCGGTTCCGTCACCCCCGATAACCGCAATCTTGTATGTTTTCATTCCCTGTGTCTCCCTTCATTGTACTATATCAGCCCGCGGCAAAATGCTCCGGAGCGTTAGAAAAACATCAGACGATACCCGAATGGCTTACCGAATGCAATCAATTGTGTATTCAATTCTTTACAGGGCGGGTGGTGTCGGGTATATTTACACTAATGCAGGGGTATAGTGCTATGATTCACACAGGGCTAGCGGGGCGGTGTTGAATAAAATATAGAAAGATGCAGAGTATGGTCAAACCAATCACAATGATTAGTATTATGATTACGATTGCCGGGTTGTCGCTGGTTGGCGTCAGCGGCAATGATGCGCCATTGTCAACGGCACGGGTGATTGCGGCGTTTGATGAGGTCAGCCCCGGGGGTGAGTTGCCGTTGGCGGTTGTTTTTACAATGGCTGA
>PXDI01000188.1 GCA_003565095.1 PVC group bacterium
ACCCCTTCCATCGCGGAAGACTTGGCAACATGCCCGCCCAACTGGTGGACCAGTTCCACCACCTCCGCATCAGAATTAAGCGGACAGCCGTAATATTGCGAAACCTCTTTGCGCATCATGCTGATATCATTATGCCCGTTGCCGATCACCATGGTTTCTTCCGGTTGACAGCCGATATGCGAGGCAAGTTCTTTAATGGCCAGTCCCTTGGTAAACGGCACCAGTCTGACATCAAGATCGCGTGAATAGCGGAACACACACAGATACTGGTGCTCCTGCAACTCGTCGGCAACCAGTTTATGAGCGTGCTTTGCGCCGTCTTCGTCAGGAAAGCGCATCACCAGCCGTTCATCGTGCCGGTAGAGGCACACAGGAGAGCTTGAGTTGCCAAGGCCCGAAAGCAGATCATATATCCGGTCGATCATGGAAGATGTCTGCATCTTCTTGCGCGTTACGTTGATGATTGTGGCAAGATTCCATATAACGTGCGGCTCGTAACAGTATTTTTTTGAACTGTATATATAGGCGTGCCTGGCAACAACATAGTCCGGAGACAGCCCCAGCAAGCGCAGCGGCTGCATAATGGTCTTGTAGCTTTTCAACGAACGTCCGGTACAGATGGCCCATTTGCAGCCGTACTTTTCGCGCAAAGCCATGATCTGTTCTCGGAAGCGCGGATAAAGATGCACCTGGTTACTGCGGCCTACCAGTGTCCCGTCCAGATCCGTTGCCAGCAACCTGACCGGTGTGTCAGCGCGCTCCGAAAGACAGATCTCGGGTTCAAAAACCGCGCTGCTGGAGGACACGCGCAAGCTCCTGCTGAAATTGTTGAAGATCTTCTTGCGACGGTCTGTAATCCGGAGACGGGCCATCCAGTGCCAGACGACCGAGCTGGTCAAGCATCCAGGTGGCGTTAACCCCGTTTGAGAAACGGACGGTTCCGCTGGCCAATGCGCCGGGACGCACAACTGAGTCAACGGTCACAGAAACTCCGCCGGCCGCCAGACTCTCGGCATCGAGTGCTCCCTGACCGGTAGCGCCGGCATCAGCACTTTGGTCAGGTTGCGGCGCTTGATTCTGCTCCTTGGTTTTCTCCGGACGGTCCTGCAAATCAATGCCTAAATCCAGCAGCAGAAAGCGGACATCCATATAAGTCATCGCCATGCCAAACTCATCCCGCAACCGACGCTGAATTTCTGCGAGCGCACAGCCTTCCGCCGCCCAGCCTTTGATAATATGTTTTTGATCTTCAGATATATCCATTTTCCCAATCCCTTTCAATCTGCCGGCACGCTTGACTTTGCCGGCGTTATCTGTCACTTTTCTTGACTGTTCTGATGCCAACGTAGCTCAGCTGGTAGAGCAGCTCACTCGTAATGAGCAGGTCGCCGGTTCGATTCCGGCCGTTGGCTCCATTGTTTTCCGCCGGGCATTACTATTGTCCCGGTACAAATATCTCGGCACTCTCCATCAGTTCCTGAATATAGTCATCTATGCCTTCCTGCATCCCGCGTCCTTCGAGCATTTCACGAATTTCCTCGCGCGGAATGAATCCGGCCTCACGTTTTTCATAAACCTGAATGATATGGTAACCATATTGCGTTTTGACAAGCGGGCCTGTTTCGTCGAGTTCCTGAGAGAAAACCGCTTCGTCAAATTCTGCAACCATCTGCCCGCGCCGCACAAACCCCAGATCACCGCCGCGCTGGGCGCTGGGACAAGTTGAGTGGGCCATGGCTGTCTCCGCAAAATCGGCGCCCTCGAGCAATTTACGGCGCAAAGCTTCCGCCTCCTGCCGGCGTTGTTCGCGTGCGGCATCATCGGCCGTTTCATCAATCCCCAGCAGAATATGCCGCGCGCGCACCATTTCAGGCATGCTCATCTGTTCACGGTGTTCTTCAATAAAGGCCTCAACCGCAGCTTCATCGACAACCGCCACCCGGTTGCTCATTTCTCTTGCCAGCAGCTTGTCGATAACCAGGCCGACCCGCACTTCTTCGCGCATCCGCTCCTCACCCATTGAACTGCTTTGAATAATCTCTTCAACCGTCCTGCCGGGCGGCAGGCTTTCCTGAATCTTTCGGTATGCTTCCGCCTCTTCTTCAGTCGTTATCGCAATCTCAAGCCGGGCGGCTTCATCCAGCAAGACAGCGCGCTTGATAAACTGCTCCAGAACGGTTTGCAACATATGCTGCCGGGCCATATCAATTTGTCCGGGAGGGATATCCTGCAAATATGGCGCCAAACGCGCATCGGCTTCCATCATTGCACTGCCATACAGCAGTTCGCGCTCCCCGACACGTGCAACCACACTGTCATCAGCCAATTGATCCTGCCGCGGGACAAGCGGCCGAAAAGACTCGACCGCCTCACTTGCCGGTTCGGGCACATCATCCGTGAGCCCATGACTTTCCTGCCGGGTGCACCCAAATGCCAGAAACACCGGCAAACTCATTGCCAATATAAGCTTTTGCATAATCACGATTCCTTTGTATCTGCTGCACCAACCGCCGCCAGCGCCACGCGGCGCCCATATCCGCCAACATCAAGATGATATTCAATAAACCTACCAAGAATCTTCTGGAATGCAAGTATTTGCTGTTTGGAACAGATAGTATTGACGGCAGAGCGCACCTCCGGGGCCTGCTGCCACGAATGCAGCATCCGGCTCAAACCCGGCAGCATTTTTAGCGCCGCACCGCCCTGGGTTGAGCAATTGCGGCAAATAACCCCGCCGGCCGCAACCGAGAAAGCACCGTGTGCCATGCCGGGTTGCGGGGCGGCACCGCAGCTTGCACAGCGGCTGAAATGCGGCCGCAGACCGACATGATTGAGCACTTGCAGTTCCATCCACGCCAGAATCTGCGCCGCCTGGGTTCTTTTTGCCAAAGCATCGAGACATTGGTTGTATTGCATAAACAAGGCAGCATGCGGCGTACTGCGGAAAATGGCCCGGCAGATCAAATCCCCGAGATATCCGGCACAGGCGGTGGCGCGCCAGTTGGAACGGAAACCGTCGCGCGCCTTAAGCGGCCAGCACTCACGGGCGATGTGCAAACCGTCATTTTCCCGGCTGTAGTACAGCAGTTCACAGGTGTAAAACAGGTCATACTGTCCAAGAAACGCGCTTTTGGGGCGGCAGGCGCCCTTGATAACGGTTGTCATGCGACGGCCATCACGCAGCAGCCAGTCAACAATATTGGAACTGCGTGAATAAGGATATATCCGCAAAACACTGGCGGTGGTTTTTATAATCCGGTTCATAAATATTACAACAGCGCCTGCACCAGAGCATCTTCAGCACGCACCCAGCGTCTTTCACGTGCCAGCATGCGGCGGCGGGCCGCCGGCAAATGGTCATCCGCACCGCACAAATGATCGCATCCGTGGGCAACATAAAGCGCCAGTTCACAAGCCGGATTCCAGTTGCGGCTGCGCAAGGCACCACCGCTCTCCACCAGCGCAAGGTCAAGGTTTACAAGTATATCGGCAGCCGGCAATATGGCCGGGTTGACTGAGGGGTAATACAAGGTTATGACATCTGTCGTGCCGGACTTGCCGAAAAACTCCCGGTTGGCCCGACACATTGCCTCATCGTCCAGCAACGCAATCTCGACCAGCAGCTTATCCGGCAGGCCGGTACGGTTAGCCCTCTGAGCGCGGGCCAGCATCCGTTTCGTTATTTGCTGAAGAATCCGGCTGTTTACCCTGCAATTCCGCGCTGTTTTGTTGATCCTTATCTTCATCATTCTTTGGATAACTGACTCTGGCATGCAGCATATTGCACAAGGTATGCACAAATGAGCGTTTGACGCTCGTCAATTCTTGCATACTCAATGCACTGTTACTTAACTGGCCGTCCTCGAAGCGTTGCTCCACAATATCGTCAACCAGACTCTCTATATTGGCCGGGGCAATTCTCTCCAAAGACCGTGATGCCGCCTCAACCGGATCGGCCAGACTTAGTATAGTTGCCTCACGGGAGTGCGGTTTGGGGCCGGAATACCTGAAATCACCGTCGGCAACCCTTCCGCGGTCACCATTGCGGGCAAAACCCAACTCCATCTGCTGGCGGGCCTTATGGTGAAAACAGGACAATACACTGGTGCCGTGGTGTTCCTGAATCATATCACGGATCGGTGCCGGCAGTTTGTGCAGCATTGCCAGGCTTAGGCCCTCTTTTACATGCGCAGTGATGACCAGCGTGCTCATACTCGGCGGCAATTCATCATGCGGATTATCCTGCAAACGCATGTTTTCAGCAAAGAAATGGGGTTTTACCAGTTTACCGATATCATGATAATAGGCACCGACCCGCGTAAGCAGGCCGTTTGCGCCGATTTCCTCTGCGGCGGCCTGAGCCAGATTGGCAACCACCAGGCTGTGGTGATAGGTTCCGGGTGCCTCCAGTGCCAGCCTTTGCAGCAAAGGGTGCCCCAGATCAGAAAGATCAAAAAGCGCCAGATCGGAAGTCAGTCCAAAGCTCATTTCAAGGAACGGGAGAATCAGCAGCGTTATAATGGCAACCATCAGCCCGCCGGCCACGCTGGCCGCAGCCATTCCGATGGCCACCGGCGGAGTAACGACATGCCCGTTGTAGAAGGCAAAGCCCATGATACAGGCCGCCTGGGCAACCCCGGTGACGATACCGGCCCTGACAACCTTGGTTCTGGTTCGCACCCCGCGCACCATCCAGACACTTACCGCAATGCCGATCATGCTCATCAGCAGAACTTCAAGCGGAAAAGGCAGCATCAAAGCCACCACCAGACCGGTCCATAAACCGGCAACCGTTGCCGTATAGGGGTCCAGCAGCAATACACACACCATGGAGACCACCGTGACCGGCAGAAAGAAAACTATAATCAGATCATCCAGATTCAGTTCCCGGCCCACATATAACAGCAAACCGCTTAATGCCGCAGAGGACAGCACCAGCACCGCAAGCAGGAACAGCAGCTTGGTACTGCGTAAAACAGCCGGATTCACCACATCGAGAAAAAGCGCACACCCCAGCAGACACAGAAAAAGAAATACCGCCGGGCCCATATTCAAGATTATGCCAAAATAGTCGGCTGCCGCCATCTTGGAAAACAGCTCTGAATATACCAGCGCAACGGAAATCAGCCATGCGGCCAGCATAATGAGCACCCGCCAGGCCGGATGCTGCAAGAGCCCCCCGGTCCGTGATGCCTTGGTCTTTTCCTTGCCGGCGCGCTTTTCGCGGTCACGGGTCAAACGCGTCCGCTGTTTTGAAAGTCTGGTTTTCATATTTCCTCAACAACAAAACGCCAAATAATAGCCGCTTCTCCCGACGATGTCACCCCTAAATCAATGCTCATTTTTTTCTGGCGGAATTAGCTCAGAAATGGCAAATTCAATAGTTTTTGAATCATATTGTATTATTTTAGGTGAAAGAGAGGCGTGCTTTGGCGAAAATCATAAGAAAAGAGAAGCTTGCTCCGGCGGTCACACGGATGATTGTTGAAGCGGAGCATATTGCCCGCGAGCGCAAGCCCGGTCAGTTTATTATTCTACAGGTTCATGATGACGGCGAACGAATTCCGCTGACAATTGCCGATGCGGACGAAGCGGCCGGAACCATCACTATTATTTTTCAGGTGGTCGGCCGGACCACCCATATGCTTGACGCGCTTGAGGAAGGCGCGGAGATTGCGCATCTGGTCGGCCCGCTGGGGCAGCCGACCCATATTGAGAAATTCGGGCATGTGGTATGTGTCGGCGGCGGCATCGGCGCCGCCCCGCTTTTCCCGATTGCCCAGGGCATGCGGCATGCCGGCAACCGGCTGACGGTAATTCTCGGCGCGCGTAACAGCAATTTGCTGATTCTTGAAGACGATATGCGTGAACTGGCCGACGAACTGATGATCTGCACCGATGACGGTTCCGCCGGGCGCAAGGCGCTGGTGACTGAACAGCTGGCGGAATGTTGCAAGAAAAACCCCCCGCCGGATCTGGTTGTGGCAATCGGACCGCCGATCATGATGAAATTCTGCGCGGAAACCACCCGGCCGTTTAACGTTCCAACGGTGGTTTCGCTGAATACAATCATGATTGATGGAACCGGCATGTGCGGCGGCTGCCGCGTGACCGTCGGGGGCCAAACTAAATTTGTCTGTGTTGACGGCCCGGAATTCGATGGCCATCAGGTTGATTTTGACAATATGATGCGCAGACTGGCAGCTTACCGGGGTGACGAACAGAAAGATCACGACCGCTGCCACCTTGAGCTGCAAATTAGCGAAAAGGAGGGTGCGTGATGAGCATGGACCACAAGACCCCCGAAGATTTCCAGAAAGAAGCCGTGGAATTGCATACCGAATACATGCCGCGCAAGGACGCGCTCTCCCCGCGCGAGCGGCTCGGCATTCCGCCGCAGGAGATGCCGGCACAGGATCCGGTTGCGCGCCGGGCCAACTTCAATGAAGTCGCCACCGGATACAGTGCGGAACAGGCCCAGGTAGAGGCTTTACGCTGCCTGCAATGCAAAAACCGTCCATGCGTGGAAGGCTGCCCGGTAAGAATTGATATCCCGGGATTTATTCAAGCCATCGCGGACGGGGATTATGCCCAAGCCATTGCGATCATCAAGCGCAACAGCATGCTGCCGGCCATCTGTGGTCGGGTCTGTCCCCAGGAAACCCAGTGCCAGGAGCCGTGCACCGTCGGCAAAGCGCTGAAAGATTCGTCAAAAGGCGTGGCAATCGGCAGACTGGAACGGTTTGTAGCCGACTGGGAACGCGAACAAAACAGAATCAAGCCACCGGAAGTTGCCCCCGAAACCGGTAAGAAGGTTGCGGTAATCGGCAGCGGCCCGGCCAGTCTAACCGTCGCCGCCGATGTGCGCCGCGCCGGGCATACCGTTACCCTGATGGAAGCGTTTCATAAACCCGGCGGGGTGCTGGTTTACGGAATTCCTGAATTCCGCCTGCCGAAAAGCATCGTACAGGTGGAAATTGACACATTGAAGGCGATGGGTGTTGAAATCCGCACCAATTTTGTTGTTGGCCGCTCACGGCAGTTGAAAGACCTGCTGGAGCAAGATGGTTATGACGCTGTTTTTGTGGGAACCGGGGCCGGACTGCCCAAATTCATGAATATTGATGGCGAGAATCTGATCGGCGTTTTCTCGGCCAATGAGTACCTGACCCGCGTTAATCTGATGAAGGCCTATGACCGGGACAATGCCGACACGCCAGTGATGCGTTCGCACAAGGTGGCGGTGCTCGGGGGCGGGAATGTTGCAATGGATGCAGCGCGCACCGCGGTCAGACTGGGGGCGGAGAAGGTGACCATTGTTTACCGGCGGACTGAGAAAGAAATGCCGGCGCGGGTTGAAGAAGTTGAACACGCGAAAGAGGAAGGCATCGAATTCCGGCTGCTGCAGAATGCCAAGCGCATTCTGGGGACCGACGACGGCCGGGTGCGGTCACTTGAGTGCTTGCTTTATGAACTGGGCGAGCCGGACAGTTCGGGCAGACGCCGTCCGGTGGAAATTCCGGACAGCGAGTTTGAATTGGATGTCGACACCGTGATTGTGGCCATCGGGAATGACTCAAATCCGCTGATTCAGCAGACCACACCCGAGATGGAATTCAATCGTTGGGGCAATATTGTCGTAAATGAGGATGGAGCAACCTCCATGCAGCGGGTGTTTGCCGGCGGGGATATCGTGCTGGGGGCGGCAACCGTTATTCTGGCGATGGGACAGGGCCGGCAGGCGGCTGCCGCAATCAACCGGATGCTCGCAACTGCCTGACCGGCAGCCCGGTGCCCTGAGAAAGCTGACGTATTCAAAGGGAAAACGCATATGTTACTTGACTACAATTTTGACGGCGGGACACCCGGAATATGCGAAAGAATTTCCGACGACCGTCTGCGGTTTATCCCGTATGCCAACCGCTCCGGTTGTCAGTGGTTTTATGTCTGTGTGCGCATTACCGGCCTGCCGGCGTCGGGAACGGCCATGCTTTCAATCAAATGGCCGCGCCTCTGGAATGCGGATGACTGCCCGCCGGAGCTGGATCAGGAAAGCATTACCAGACTGACCACATATGATTCGTTTGCGATGGCAGCGCGTAACACAGTTATTCAGAGTCACGACATGAACAACTGGGTGCCGGTTGAGAATGTGGAGCTTCGCGAGGAAGACAACACCCTTGAAATTCCCATTAAAGCACACGGCGCGCCCGTATATATCGCAACCCAGCGCCCTTATACCGCACAGCATTATCATAAACTGATCGAAGACTGCGGCGGACAGGATGCATGCAACATCAAGCAGATCGGCCTGTCGCAAGCCGGCCGGCCGCTGTATGGCTTCTTTTTCGGCAAAAAACCGAAAAACCCTTTAATTCACATTCAGGCCTATCAACACGCCACCGAGTTCTCCGGGCCACTGGTTGCCGATGCAATGATCCGGCTTTTATGTTCAGAAGATTACGCCGGCATGTTGCAGGATGTTTCTTTTGACTTTATTCCGGCAGTCGACATTGACGCGCTGCACTATGGCATGCCATTGATACTGCATCAGACAAAAGAGCAGCCGGAGCGTTTAAAACACGAGAACCCCAACCGCGACTGGGCCGCCATGCACTGGCCGGAGGTAAAGGCGGTAATCGAGCTGATAAAGAGCCGGATGGGCGATGGGCGGGTGTATGCACTGGGGATTGACATGCACAACGGATGGCACAAGGCCGGCGATTCAGGCGCAACCTACACAATTTCCGCTCAAGATGAGAAAACAAATCCGGATCATATTAGAAAACAGAAAGATTTTGTTTCATTCATGTATGACAATACCGATCACCAGAAACCGGGCACATTCTGGCAGCACCCGACCGGAGGCCGCACATTCAGCGCGGCATTTACACAACATACCGGCACCCCGGCGCATACTCTGGAGTTTTCGCGGCATATATGGTGGGACCGGAGCGAAAGCCGTTTTGTCCATGCGCGGCCGGAGTTTCACGAACGCTTTGCACAACAGGCTCTCAAAGCCATGCATGCGTATTTCAAGCAAAGCTGATACACTCAATCGCTCCGATCAGTTCCGCTCTGTTTACCGGAGAGTACTAACTCGAATAAGATTTTCCATTAAGTGTAAATGACGAAGTGTAGAGATTAAGTGCGGGGTTTATTTCTTGGCTCCACCCTGTAGCGCCACGGCCAGAGTTCCATCAAAGAATTCAATGATATGTCCCCGCTCCCCCAGCCAGCGCAACGGATTGAGAACTTCCCCGGCGGCGGAATCATTCGGGGCAACTCCCGGACGTAAGTTTTCAAGCAGATCTTTTCTGTTGCAGCCCGGATGCTCACGCAGAAACTCAAGCACCTCACGGATGTTATCAACTGCGTGCTTAGAGTCCAGCGGAACAGGAACAACCGCGGAAACAAACTCATGCCCGCGTCCGATCCGGAAGAAATGCAAGCGTTTGTGGCGCAACGCCACCCGTAATGCAAACATCAGTGAACGCGGACGGCGCCGCTCAATACTCCATTCCCGCCGGATATACTCACGCAATTCCTCATCTTCCAGTTCCCGGCAGATACCAAGCGGCACTATGGCACGGGAAACCGAGCGCATTTTTGAAGCTGCAAAATGCTCCAGAAAATAGGCACTTGCTTCGCTCCATGGCATGGCTTCGGTCGGTTCTTTACCCGGCACAGCAAACCGGTAAGATTTGCGCAAACGACAGGATTGCCGCCAGGCTTCGATAGATTCATCGTCCCGCAGCGTCTCGACCTTGGCGCGATAGGCCTCTTGACTGAGATGCGGATATTGCGCTGAACGGATTTCCTCCATGCGTTCATTGTAGCTGTGGTGGTTTGGCGGACCGATCCACTCCCCCGAAAGGCCGCAACGGGCCACACACGGAAACTGTCCGGAAGGCGCTTCGGTCTCGATTTCCACCTCCTCGCAGAATTCGGTCATATGCCGGCGCACTAGATGCGCCAGCAGCATGTCGCTCCGGCGCGCAACCGCACCGCACACACGGCACTGAAATAACTTTAATGCCGCCGCATCCTCTACCTCAAGCTTGGCACAGCAGGTATCAGGCTTTTCCGTAAAAACCTTGGGCAGTTGCATTAGAGGATATGCCCGCTGCGACGCAACCAATTGCTTAACCAGAGCATTCAGTTGGCGTTGTTCCGGGATAAAGGACACGCGTAACGGCATATCGGGAATTTCGGGAACTGCTGCGCGTTCATATGCTCCGCCATGGGCTGACGGTCCGGACGGATATTGCCGGCGACCGCCCGGCCTGCTGTCCGGTGACCGCGGCTCGCTTGCGCCATCCGTATTTTGCGGACGGCGCCGCTCTTCACGCCGCGGACGACGCTCTCGATCATCCCCGCGCGACATTCCATGCCGGTCCCTGCCGCGACCCTTGCGGTCACGCCGGTCATGCCGGCTGTTGCCGGCTTCGTCGGAATAGTGAATCTGATCCGGAGCACGCCTTGCCCATTCAGGAACAAAGTTTAAGTCCAGAAAGGAACCTGCTGCATCCGCTGCTGCAGAATTATCATCGGCATTATTTAAACCATCATCGTTTTCTGACATCCGGGCAAGTTACTTGAGTGCAGACTATAAATCAAGCATTTGAAGTTATCTTTATTGTTTGACGACATTTAGCGAAAGTCATAGCCTGCTCAAATGCTGATTAGACACTCTTTACCTGCATTTGTTACATTTATGTTGGTTTTTCTAATGGGAGACCACGTTCATGGCGGCGCACCGGAAAACGGCGAAACTGCACAAAGCCGCAGTCACCGCTGGAGTATCGGGGCTGCGATGGTCTTTAAACAAAGTGAATATCGTGGCATGGATTACGATTTTATTGCTTTCCCGGCCATTGGTTATCGCGGTGAACGCTTTTCCCTGCAGGGCGTGCGGGGGGTTCTTCATTTTCCGCGGATATCCGGGTTTACGATAGATATGTTTATCCAACCACGGTTCAGCCGTTTCCGGGATAGCGACAGCCCCTATCTGCAAGGCATGCAACGCCGGAAAATGACTGCTGAAGCCGGACTGCAAATACAAACCCGGCTGCCCGGTATGCTCATAACCTCCGCAGACATAAGCTTCGATACTCTCAGAGTTCACAAGGGACATAGCGCATCATTCACCATTGCCAGACCAGTTCCGCTTGGCAGACAGGTGCTTACACCGTTTGCAGGTGTTGAATACCTTGATGACAAATTCGCCGATTACTATTACGGCGTGCATGGTTCTGAAGTACGTGAGGACCGTCCGGCATATCAACCCAACGGCCTGCTTAATCTTTCCATCGGTTGCCGCGCCCATAAACGCATCGGTGAACGGCTCGGTTTATTGGGCAGTATTTCCGGCACACGCATTGGCGGCGAGGCATACCGCAGTCCGATTGTTTCATCAAGAATTGGCGCTACGACGTTTGCTGCCTTGACAATCGCCCTGTAGTGCTTCTAATTTGTACATTATCTTAAGGAGAGCGCTCATGAAAAAGAACATTGTTCCGATTGTCTCAATCGTTGTCGGTATTGTGGCATTTTTTCTAACCCTCAATTACATCAGGTCACGTGAGGCGGAAATTGAAGCCCTCAAGCAGGAAATTTATGCTGGAGCTCAGCAGATCCGCGTAATGGCGGCAGCACGTGACATTCCTTCCGGAACGGTAATCAGGGCCGACGATCTTGGCACAATTACCGTATTCAGCAGCCACGTGGGAAATCTGGCGGTGCTTCCGGCAGACGGCGAAATGCTGATTGGAAAAAGAACTGTCTTTTCAATAAAAGCACTGGAACCGGTAATGTGGTCTCATATTGAAGGCGGCATGGTTGCCGAGCGCGGACTTTCGGCAATTATTAATCCCGGGCTGCGTGCGATAAGTCTGGCCGTAAGCGGACCGGCGGCGGTCAGCGGGATGTTACAGCCTAATGACCGCGTTGACATTCTTGGTACATTCACCTTTCCGGCTAAAGATCATCCGGGAGAAATGGAGTCGGTGACGCTTACAGTGCTGCAAGATGTAACTGTGCTGGCCACCGGTCAGCAAACAGCCCACCAACGGGCTGCCGCCAGGGATTTCGGCGGGCGGGCCGCGGGATACAGCAGCGTAACCGTGGAGGTAACTCCGCGCGAAGCTGAAGTGCTAACTTTCGCCCAACAGCTCAAGGGCAGCCTGACTTTGTCACTGCGTAATCCGGGCGATGTAAGTTTTGAACGCAACCTGCCGGACGTGAACTTTAAGCATATTGAGGAGAAACTGCCCGAGTTGAACGAACGGCGCCAAAGGGAAATCCGCCATAAACGGAATATTTAATATAACCCGCCGGAATTTCATATGAGCGAAAACATACAACTGGAAATTGAACGTCCGGGAAAACCTGCACAGACCTTTGAAGTGCCTGCGGGGCTTTACAAGATCGGCAGTGACGAAAACTGCCGCATCCGTCTGGCGCATGAAGCGATAGATCCGCAGCATGCCATCCTCAATGTTGCGGCGGATGATTTGTGGATTGAAGACCTTCATGCCGAATCCGGGACTTTTCTGGAAGGACAGCGGGTGCAGAACCGCGCCGTCATCAAACCCGGCAACGTCATTGCAATCGGCCCGTTCAAGCTCAGAATCATTGTCCCCGGGCTCCTTGCAGCGGAAGACAAACCGGTTTGTGTTGATATTCCGCAACCTTCAGAGCAGGCTCCGGCTCCTGTAACTCCGCCTGCCGCCCCCACGCCTCCACCCCCGCCACCCCCGCAGCATGACAGCTCAATGATTGAACGCCGGCGTTCCATAAAACAGCAGATACACCGTGAACTGCTGGAGCGTATGGACATCAAACGCATGACCGCATCGCGCATGCAGCAGGATGAATTACGCAACAAGGCGCTTGAGACCATTGCTTCGATTGTCAAAGAAGTCAGCGGCCGCCTGCCGCCGGATGTCAACCCGCAGGAGCTTGTCAGGGAAATTTGCGATGAAGCACTTGGGCTTGGACCGCTGGAACAACTGCTCGAAGATGAATCTGTTACCGAAATAATGGTCAATGGACCAGACCGCATCTATGTGGAACGCAATGGCCGGCTGATCCGTACTGATGCAACATTCATGGATGATTCGTCTGTGCTGGCGGTGATTGAACGGATTGTCTCCCCGCTCGGACGCCGGATTGATGAAAGCCAGCCTTATGTGGATGCACGTCTGCCGGACGGCTCGCGGGTCAATGCCATCATACAGCCGCTTTCACTCAGCGGGCCAAGCCTGACTATCCGCAAATTCTCAAAAATCCCGCTGACTGATGCTGACTTGATCCGTTTCGGGACAATGTCCGCCGAGGCGGCCGATTTTCTGAAATTATGTGTGCGCCTGCGTAAAAACATAATCGTCTCGGGCGGCACCGGCTCGGGTAAGACAACATTGCTGAATGTGCTTAGCAATTATCTGCCGACTGATGAACGGATCGTGACGATTGAGGATGCGGCCGAACTGAGACTTTCCCAGGATCACGTTATCCGTCTGGAATCACGCCCGGCCAACATAGAAGGCCGTGGAGCGGTCACAATCCGTGACCTGGTACGCAACTCACTGCGCATGCGTCCCGACCGGATAGTTGTCGGTGAATGCCGCGGCGGAGAAGCGCTGGATATGCTGCAGGCGATGAATACCGGTCATGACGGCTCGCTGACCACCGTGCATGCAAACACCCCGCGGGATGTAATCTCACGCCTGGAAACTATGGTGTTGATGTCAGGCATGGATCTGCCGGTGCGCGCAATCCGCGAACAGATTGCCGCAGCCATTGATCTGATTGTCCACGAATCACGCTTCAGTGACGGTTCCCGCCGTATAACTTATGTGACCGAAGTTTGCGGACAGGAAGGCGAACAGATTACCATGCAGGATATTTTCGAGTTCAAGCAGACCGGAATTGATGCCGACGGAATGGTCATTGGCAAATTTGTACCGACCGGGGCGGTGCCGACTTTCATGGAGGAAATTGAAGCGCGCGGAATGTCTATTGACCGGTCAATCTTCTCAAAACAGGATAAACTGGGTGCCTGATTATGATTGTCATTATTCCTTTGCTGTTTGCGATTAGCGCCGCCGGACTGGTTTCGGTAATCATCAATGCCTTGCAAACCGGGGCGGAGGTATACAGCTCGGAATATTCGCAGGAAACCGCCCAGCAGTTCGAGGATATTTTTCTTTTCATTCCGCCGCGCCGGATCGCAGAGATCGGCTGGATGTCCTGCCTGTTGATGTTCGGGATTGTGTTTCTGCTGGTTGGCGATTTCAGATCACCGGCCGGCACGCTGCTCGGGTTGCTGGCAGGGGGCATGGCCGGTTCTGCCGCATTATATACTCCAAAAATGGTTCTACATGTATTAAGACGCCGGAGGATGGAAAAATTCAATAATCAACTGGTTGACGCCCTGCTGACAATGAGCAATGCGCTCAAAGCCGGTTTCAGCATTATGCAGTCAATCGAAACCGTCATCCGTGAATCAGAAAATCCGCTGGCGCAGGAATTTGACGTATTACTGCAGCAAACCAGAGTCGGGGTCAATTTTTCCGAGGCATTACGGAATCTGGACGAACGAGTCGGCAGCGCCGACTTGAGCCTGGTGGTTATGGCCATTGAATCCGCACGTCGCACCGGTGGTAATCTGACAGAAGTTTTTGAGAAGATTTCAAAAACGATTCGTGAGCGCTTGCGGATTCAAAACCGGATCCGCACATTAACCGCGCAGGGGCGGTTGCAGGGAATCATTGTCGGGGCGATGCCGATCATAATTCTATCTGTGCTGCTGGTGGTTGACCCCGGCCTCATGCTGCCGTTTCTGCGTTCGCCGGTGGGTCTGGGAATAATGGTTGTAGTGGCAGGTCTAATTGCCTGCGGCGCGGCGATTATACGCAAAATCATAAATATTGATGTTTAGCCCGAATTATGCATGAGAAAGGGATTCAACCACGGATCACACTGATTACACGGATATAATGATTATAATGATAAAAATCCGTGTTATCCGTGCAATCCGTGGTAGAACAATAAAAGCAAACAACTTATGGATTATTTCAGAGAGTTGATGAATAGATCAGGTTAGGATATTATGAATATGTCTTTAATCATACGTTGGACGTCGGTTCTGCTATGGAGTATAGCCGCCGGCGGTCTGGCATGGTACGGCATGAGCGTGGCACGCCAAATCAGCTATGTGACACTGGCCGACGGTCGCCAGGAAGTGCGCATGCTGCCATGGCTGATGCGCCTGCTATTGCCGCTGACGCCCAATCTGAACCCCTTTTTCAGCAAGATCACATTTAAGCCCATGCGGGATAAAATCAACCGGAAACTTGTCAGCGCCGGCTACGATGGCGTGGTTACACCGGCGGAGTTCCTGTCATTGAAGATCCTTATGCCGGTCTTCATGGGGCCGCTGTGGGTGGTAATGATCAAGATGGCTCTGAGCACGACTTCTAATGCATTATTGCTGAAACTGGACTTTCCGCTTTCCCTGATTGGTCCGGCGCTTTTATTAATCTATCCGGATCAGTGGCTGCGGTATACCTTACAGCAAAGACATTCGCAGATCCAGCGATCCCTGCCGTTTGTCCTTGATCTCTTAACTCTTTCGGTTGAAGCCGGTATGGATTTTATGACCGCCCTGCAACGCAACATTGGCGAACGCAAGGTTGATGCTCTGGGGGAAGAGCTGATCAGGGTCATACGCCAGATTCAATTGGGGAAAAGCCGCCGCGAAGCATTGCGCGACATGTCGGCGCGAGTCAATCTGCCGGACCTGCGGGCGGTTGTGGGCGCGCTGGTGCAAGCCGATGAACTGGGTGTCAGCATTGGCTCAATTCTGCGCATACAAGCCGACCAAATGCGCCAGCGGCGTTTTGAACGCGCCGAACGGCTGGCAAATGAAGCCCCGGTAAAAATGCTCTTCCCGTTGATGATGTTCATTTTCCCCGCAGTCTTTCTGGTGTTGATGGGGCCGATCGTCGTCCGGCTTATAGCACAAGGCTTTTGAACTTGCCTTCAGACCGCCGGAAGAAGTAATCTACTCGTATGGCAAGAATATTAATAGTTGATGACGAAGAGAGCATTATCCGGTCGGTGGGTGCTTTATTGGAGTCGGAGTCACACGCGGTGACAGGCGTAATGAGCGGACCGGAAGCGCTCAGAGAACTGAAAGCCAAAAAGTTCGACCTGATGATAACCGACATCCGGATGAGTCCGGTGGACGGTTTGGAAATTATTCAGTGGTGCAGAAAAAACCTGCCGGAAATGCCCGCCATTGTGATTTCGGCGCTTACCTCTGAAGAAGCCGAGGATATGGCAAAAGAAGCCGGCTGCAGCGGATATATTAGAAAACCTTTCCGTATCAGCGACGTAATTGATTGCGTTAATAAAGTCTTGCAGAGCTCATAATTCCGCACGCAACTCAATGCCCCAGCGGCGTCCGGCAGCAGGCTGGCCGACATATTGTTCAAAATCATCGTCCCATAGATTGTCGCAGAGCAACGCAAACCGCAGACCCGCCGCACGTACCGGAGCCCATTCCATACGCAGCGTTCCGTTAATTCCTGTGCGCTCTTCACGTGATTCAATTTTTTCGCGCACCTGCAAAGAATTTACACTTGAAACACTGATTGTCTCAAGCGGGCTCCATTCTATTGCGGTTAATAGTGCGTATTTAGGATAATCCAATACATAGCGGGCGGCATACGGGGCAATATCAGAATCACGCTCAAGCCAGGTATATTGCAGAATAATACGAAGCTGATCATTCCACTGCCCGACCCCACGCAACTCGCAACCGCGCGTCACCACTTTACCGACATCCGTTGCAAGCCAGCGGGGATCATCGGCAGTTTGTTTCACCCAATCCACCGTATTCCGGGTTGTACGCTGAAACACGCTCACCCGCGTCATGAATGCCGCACTCAGTAATTGCTCAAAACCGCCTTCAACCGTCGTGATTTTCTCGCGTTCCAAACCTTCATTACCCAGGCTTCCGGGAGATTCATAATTCAGCTCGGTAAAAGATGGCTGCCGCTCACGCTCGCTGTATCCGGCAAAAAACGCTGTACGCCCCGCACTGAAGGCGGCATGCGCCACCGGAAGCAATGCACCGGACTCACTGCTGAACATCTGGTATTCACCTCCGCCCGTTAACGTCAGGCTGCTGCTGTGATGCCATACCGGCGCCAGCAGCACGGCTGCGCGTGAACGCTCGTGCCTGCCAAGACGGTTACTGTTCAACTCCTCGGTTTCAGCAGATCCGCGTACATGCAGTGACCACATTGATGATATTACTGAATCGAGTTCGGCCATGCCGCCCGCAAGCCTGGTGCGGTGATTGTTCATATAAATATCAGGTGCACCGAAATCCAGTTCGTAGGTATCTTCGGTCTCACGGACCAGAGCCGAAAAGCGGGCGGTCGATTGAGCCATCTGTTCTGAATGCCCGATCAACAGCAAGCGGTCTTCAAACCTTTCATGTGCCGGCCAGTCAGGGTTGACCCCGTAGTATCCACGGGCCCCGAAACGTTTATCCGAAACACCGACAACCAAGTCACTGCGTGCCGACCCCGTCTGGCGTTGAAGCCAACCGCCGCCGTATACTCTTTCAAGGTCATTATCCGGATAGTCAATGCGGTCACGCCTTTCATGTCCCGCAAAGACTGCCACCCCACCCTGCGCGGTTTCCCCTTCAATCAACTGAACCGCTCCCGCTTCAGACCAGTGCCAGTTCCGCTCACCCGCACCGGCAGTCAAAAGAACACGTGAGCTTTCAATAGCGGCAAAGCCCAAGTGCAGCGTGGCGGCGGCATGTCCTTGCCCTTGCAGTACATCCTGCGCGCCCCCGGTAACCGTTGGTCTGGAGAAAATCCATAGCGGGAAAGGTTGTTCGGCATGGAAATGTTCAGTTTGCGGATGGCGCAATGCCAGACCGGCAATGGCAATACCCGTGCCGCTGAAAGAAGATCCGCGGTATCCCAAGTCGGTCTGCGCTCCCTGTGAACGCAATAACAACCCCGCCTCGCTCAGAGAATTGTTCTGGTTTAATGGACCCGGCGCAGTTTCCGGGCGTTCAGCGTGCACTCGCAACTCGGGCAGTTCTATATCTGCGGCGAAAATACTGATTACAGACAAAAGAAGACATACGGCAGTTAACTTCATGCGGGCGGCTCCTATGAAACAATTTCCGGCAAAGCCGGATCTTTGACAGCAATTTCTTCAAGGCTTAACCCGCAAATCTCATGCGGAAAAACAATCCAGTCCTGGGTGCTGCGACCGTAAAAATCCGGCTCTATATCGGTCTGGTTAAACCCGTGCTTGTAGTAAAGCGTCGCCGTTTTGATTTCCCGGCAATGCTCCGCGAGTTCGGTTTTCATTTTTTTGAGGGTGCAGCCGCTATCGAAAATATCATCTATGACCAGCACACTGGCATTCTCCGGCAGGCTGGCGGCCAGCGCCGGCAGATGCTCCACCACCACTTCGGCACGCTTTCCAATCCCTTTGTATGAAGAGGCTTTGACTACAGTGTGATACGAGTCTATCCCGCGAAACATGAAATACTCGTGCAAAACAATGCCAACCGGAGTGCCGCCACGCCACAGCACAACCATCGCATCCGGACGGTAGCCGGAATCATAGATTTTGCGTGCCAGCAGAAAAGCCTCCCTGACCAGATTATCGGCGGAGATATAAACTTTCTTCATCACTACTCAAAATATATCCGCGCATTGTATTCACGGTTTTCACCACCGCTGCGGATCTCAACCACCGTTATACGCCCTTTTACAATATCAACATCATCCCTGAAACTGCGAAAACCGTCGGTAGACATAACAACCAGCCGGTAGGTTCCCGGCTCAAAGTCAATATACTGATAACGGCCGCCGCGAACAGTCATCTGCTCTGCCCCATCCAGATACACCTCCAGCCGATCGCTGGTGCGGTTGTCCACCACCAGTGCCCCCAGCCCTTCCGGCGGAACATTCGAATGCCAGGGATTATCGCTCTCACATGCCGTAGCAAGCAGCACCACAGCCGCGACAGCCGCCAGCCCGGAACCGCGCCGCACCATGCAAACTGCGGCGACATACAAAAATCTGATGCATGCCTTTATCATGCTAATAATATAGCGCATAACCCCAACCTTGTCACGCTGTTTCAGCAATTATCATTATGGACAAAGCCCCCCGCGACCTTATGTCGCAAGCGAATCAAAAAAGACCCCCGCGACTTTATGTCGCGGGTGAATCAGATTGTCGGAAAAAGCACGCTTTCCCCGACAATCTTCCGCTCCTGCCGCGCAAGGCGGCAGGGGGCGGAGGCCACAATGATAATTGCTGACTGTTTAGTTTATCCCGTTTAATGCTGGTAATGCGCCGGATATCATGTTTTGATCTATACACTTAATCACAAAAGACCAAAGAACTCAAAACAACTAATACTTTCTGTTATGGATATACTTATACAACATGGCTGGTGGGTTTTGCCCGTTTTAATCTTTCTGGCGCGCATCTTTGATGTCACCCTCGGCACATTGCGTGTTGTTTTCATCTCACGCGGATTGCGTTTACTGGCACCGTTGGCAGGCTTTTTTGAAGTGCTGATCTGGATTACCGCAATAACCCAGATCATGCGCAATCTTGACAACTGGATATGTTATATCACCTATGCCGGCGGTTATGCCGCCGGCACATATATCGGCCTCTGGCTGGAAGAGCGGCTGGCGATGGGGACGGTGATTGTACGCGTAATTCCCCAGAAACGTGATGCCACGGAACTAATCAAACGGATGCGCGCCCAAAGTTACGGAGTTACCAGTGTCGACGCCCAGGGCTCCAGAGGACAGGTTAAAATGGTCTTTTCGATCGTGAAGCGCTCAGCGTTACCCAAAGTTCTTAAAATGGTTAAAGAATGTAATCCGCATGCGTTCTATACAGTAGAAGATGTCCGCGATATACACAAAGGCATCTTCCCCGTAATACTGCAGAACCAGAACCATCCGCGCCCCGGAAAGTAACCGTATTAACGGTAGCGCGGCAGCATTTCCCCATGCGCTTCAATCAAATCGTCACACATGGCACGGATCTCATCCAGCGTCAGCTCTGCTGCTGTGTGCGGATCCAGCATCGCCGCATGATAGACATGTTCACGCTTAAGCGTCCGCGCAGCTTCCAGCGTCAGCAACTGCACATTGATATTGGTACGATTCAATGCCGCACACTGCTCCGGCAACGGACCAACATAACATCCCTGTACACCGTTGCGGTCAACCATACAGGGTATTTCAACACATGCCTGCGCAGGTAGATTCGGGATAAACCCATGGTTTATTACATTGCCGCCGATTCTGAACGGTACATCTGTTTCAATGGCCTCCATAATCCGTGATCCGTATTCGTGTGAGCGGGTATGGTCAAGTTTTGGGTTGGCGATCAGCTTCTTACTGCGGCTCTTCCATGCCGCAATCTGATTAATGCAGCGCCGCGGATACTCATCCAGCGGAATGTTATAATCGTCAATCAGTTCGGGGTTACGGGATTTGATCCAGTAAGGCATATATTCAGCATTATGTTCAGATGATTCGGTAATATAATAACCAAACTCCAGCATGCAGGTTAAACGCACCATGTCACGCGCCACACCGACCTCCGGCGCACGCCACCAATCAGGATCCCCGCCGGCACGGGCGGCTTCCTCCACTTTACGCGCCCCGCCGCGCTTACGAATACGCTCCATGGCACGCCGGGCACGCCGCTTTATTTCCGGATATAAATCGCGACCGCCATCAGTAACCTCCAACAGCCAAGCCATGTGGTTAATTCCCGCAATTTTCCATTGCAGTTTCTTTACATCATCCAGCATGCCGAGTTTATTCAAAAGATCTTTGGCACATCCCTGCACGGAATGACACAGGCCGACGGTACGTACCGAAGTGTCATGCAGCATTGCGCCGGTGAGCATGGCCATCGGATTGGAATAATTCAAAAGCCAGGCCTGAGGACAGACTTCCTCCATATCGCGCGCAAAATCCAGCATCACCGGAATGGTCCGCAGCGAACGGAAAACCCCGCCGATTCCCAGCGTATCGGCAATTGTTTGACGCAATCCGTATTTTTTCGGGATTTCAAAGTCAATGACTGTTGACGGCTCATAGCCCCCGACCTGAATTGCATTCACCACATAATCCGCACCGCGTAATGCGGTCTTGCGACGGCTGATGCCGCAATGGGCGGTAATTCGTGCGCGACCTTGATTAATATTCTTATTCAGGATATCCAGCATCTGCCGGGACTCGCGCAAACGCCGCGAATCAATGTCATAAAGCGCGATATGAGCATCCTGCAAAGCCGGTGTCAGCATGCAGTCTCCCAGAATTGACTTCGCGAAAATTGTGCTGCCGGCCCCCATGAACGTTATCTTTGCCATTTTGTTTCCCTTTAATCATCTTTTTAGTTGATGTTCCGGCAAATAGTGATGCATAACTTGCAGATGTCAAGCTTGATCAAAAAGATTTTTTTCATAACGTTAATGATCACGGCATCAACCCCCGGCGCGTTCTCCCGGGCGGCCCCGGTTGTTCTGGTTGAAGCGGTCTCTACCGTTCCAAATGCGGCTGAACGGCATTACGCCAGGCGGGTCACCGGCCGACTGCAAGGCTGGTTGCAGAACCACGGGATTGCCACACTGGTGATTAACGATCAAACCGCTGCGCAGGCAATCCCTGAGGCAACCAGGCTGGTAATTCTGCCATATAACCCGCAGCCCTCAAAAGAAAAGCTGCGGAACCTGCGCAACTTTATCAACCGTGGGGGGAAACTGCTGGTTTTTTATTCAGCGGATCGCGAACTTGCGGAAATGATGGGCTTCCGGCTGGGAGACTATCATGGTGACACAGCCGGACGCAAATGGACCAGAGTTGTTTTTATTAAGGATACCGGTCTGGAAAACCTGCCGGGCTCATACCGCCAGACTTCGCGCAGTATGCGACCGGTCTTTCCGCAGCGGCCGGATGCACGGATCATCGCCTGGTGGCATGATATTGAAGACGAACGTAACGCACCGGCATGGGCCGTCTCTGACAGCGGCGGATGGATGACTCATGTTATGCTGGATGATGCCGACAGCATGGCAAAAGCACAGACTGTGCTTGCGTTTGCAGGACAGGCTGACCCGTCGATTTGGGAGCGTGCCGCGCAACAAGCCGGGCGCAATGCACGGCTGCCGCACCAACCCGATTACCGGAACAGCCGGAATGCACTGTCAGAACATCCGGCAATCAATCCGCAAATATTAGCGGCATTGGACCAACAGCACACCAGAGCCCGGGCCCTGCTTGCCTCCGCCAAACATGCTCAAGCATTTTCCGCCTTTCATGATTTACGGATAATGTTGAAATATGCGTATGCCCGCATTCAAGTTCCCCAGCCGGGTGAGATTGCGGCAGTCTGGGACCATTTCGGAACGGGACTGTATCCCGGAGACTGGCCGCGCACCGCACAACAGCTTGCCGCCAACGGCATCACTGACGTTTTTGTGAATGTGTTGTGGCCGGGTCAAGCCCATTATGAATCAAGCGTCGTCCCGCCTTCCAGCACTTACCGCGAATGGGGCGACCAGTTGCAACAGGCACTCGCGGCGTGCGGCAAACACAATATCAAACTGCACGCATGGAAGGTTTGCTGGAACCTTGAAGGAGCTGATGCTGCATTAATTGAATCACTGGCCAGACAAAACCGCCTGCAACTTGATAAAAACGGAAACACGGTGAACTGGCTCTGCCCGTCGCATACCGACAATTTGCGCATGGAAAAAGATGCCATCCGGGAGTTGTTGCGCAAATACGCGGTTGATGGAGTGCATCTCGACTACATCCGGTTTCCCGACCCGCATTCATGCTATTGCCCGCGCTGTCGAGCCGGTTTTGAAAAGCACGAGGGACGTAAAATCACAAACTGGCCCGCACCTGTTCTGGAGTGGCCGCTGCGCGGACGTTTCCTGCGTTGGCGGGCGCATCTAATTACCCGTCTGGTTGAAGATGTGTACGCAATCAAAAACAACACACGACCGGAGGCGGTTTTATCTGTAGCGGTTTTCGGCAGATATCCCACATGCGTGGAGAGCGTCGCGCAAGACTGGGTTGATTGGAACCGGCGCGGTATTGTTGACCTGATCTCTCCGATGAACTACACCACCGATTTGGCGGTTTTCCGCCAGTGGAGCGCCGAGCAGCTTGGCTTTCTGTCATCATCAGCACGCCTGCTGCCCGGAATCGGTGCAACCGCTGCTGAAAGCCGGCTGGATGCCGTCCAGGTAATCGACCAGATTAATGCCGCCAGAAGCATCAATGCCCGCGGATTCATTCTTTTTGATCTCAACCACACTCTGGGTGATGAAATCCTGCCGCTGCTGCGCCAGGGAATCCTACGGGATCAGACACCATAAAAAATGGGGCGAATGACGGGACTCGAACCCGCGACTTCCTCTCACGCAGGGACAGACAACTTCTCTACCCGCCAGTCGCTAAACCCGGTCATCTATCCACCAGCCTGTATCAGGTGTCCAATTTGCTTTTTGTCTGCTATTCATACACTTTTTCGCCCAGAGTGACTAGCGCGCCATCATCTACGGTCCGCTCGGTGTCGGCAATTAAGAGCATCTGCCCCCATCCGACGAAACCATGCCACATCCGGCAATCAGGATAAAGAACGCTTTGCGATCGATGCTTATGGTAGGAAAGAGCTATTGCCTAGGTACGCCCATGTCAGTCCGTCAGTTGCCGGCCCAGCCAGTTGCGTTTTCCGCTTTCGCGGTCTGACCCTACGAACATCAGGATACAACCCGGTCAGGGCCTAAAGCAACAGGCAATGTTCGAATGTCGAGTGACTCCTATAATGCGACTGGTCTGTGCTCATATCACACCCGCGAGTTGATCCAGATTCCGCCAGGCTACGACCTCCACGCCATCGCGCTTCCATGGTTCGTTCCCACCATATACCAGATAGCCGGGTGCGGCGCTCTTACCTGCCAGCCCGGACCACTTGTTTAGCGCGCTGAACCAGTCGTCCGCCAGCGTTATGCCGGACTTGATCTCCAGCGGTATCAACCGCCCTCCCGACTCCGCCAGGACATCCACCTCTAAACCAACGTTATCACGCCAGAAAAAGAGGTTACTCTTCTTCCCGCGGTTGAACCGGCTCTTGAGAAATTCCGCCACCACCCAGTTTTCGAACAGTGCCCCGCGCAGCGGGTGCGTCAGGAGTTGGTCCGGCGATTCAATCCCAAGCAGGCGCGCGGCCAATCCTGTATCAAAAAAGTAGAGTTTAGGCGTCTTGACCAGACGCTTGCGGAAATTCCGGTGATGCGGGGCCAGCCGGAAAATCACGAAAGAAGCTTCGAGCACCGAAAACCATTCCCGCGCGGTCCCATGGTTCAAGCCGCAATCCGCCCCAAGCCGTGACGCATTCAGAAGCTGCCCCACCGATCCCGCGCACAAAGCCAGAAAGCGCGAGAACACCGTCAAGTCGCGCACATTGAGAACCTGGCGCACATCGCGTTCGACATACGTCGCCAAATAACCGTCCAACCACTGTTGCGGATCGACCTGCTGGTCAAAGAGCGGAGGGTAACCGCCATTGAAAAGCGTTTTCTCAAGCGAATCAGCAGCATAACCGCCGCGAACCAGTTCGGCATGCGAGAACGGCAAAAGCGTGAGCATGGCTGTCCGGCCTGCCAGCGATTGGGTAATGCCTTCCATCAGGCCAAACTGTTGCGAACCTGTCAAGATGTAGCGTCCAGAATCCCGTGAGGCATCTAGTATCTCCTGCACGTACGACAGCAGCGCAGGGGCTCGCTGAACTTCATCCAGAATACAGCCGTCTGGAAAACGCGACAACAACAGCCGGGGATCCTCAAGCGCCATGCGCCGTACATCCGGTGCCTCAAGCGACAGGTAAGGCTTGTCCGGGAACACCATCCGCGCCAGCGTCGTTTTACCGGACTGGCGCGGACCGGTAATCGTCACCGCCTTGAAACTGCCGGCCATTTTCAGCAGCACTTTTTCTATATCTCGCTTAATCATGCCCCTTTTTTACAACATGACGTTTCTAATGTCAATCTGTAAAAATAACGATTTGACTCAAGGGAGATGGACCTAACCCGTAATACTCACACAAAAAGGGGTGAGTCCGGAATGGCGCTAGCATAAGCTCATATCTTGATTGGATAGGTTCTCAAAAGTTTTGTCTTGCTAACACTCGCTGACCTTCCTACTAAGCCAAACGGCTTGCACTTCTCAATCATCGCTGCATCCCCCATTTCTATTGCGGCCAACCACCATGGCCCACCGCACCTTCATATGCTTAATCACATCGGGGATGCATTTTTCAACTCAATCGGGTGATTTTTTTGCAGAAATCATAAAAAAAAGTCGAAAGTATTATTTTAGCCTGAACTATTCATCAGCTTTCCAGAACAGCCCTTACGGGCTTGACTACGAACGTTTAATGCTTTCGTTTGTAGTAAACGCCGTAAGGCGTGTTTTGTTCAACCGCAAATGCTTATGTTACTTGGTGAAGAGATTAGGCTAGGCCCCGACTAGGGACAGACAACTTCTCTACCCGCCAGTCGCCAATACCGGGCCATCTATCCACCAGCCTGCATCAGGTGTCCAACATTACAAAAATGTTCGCGGCGCCAGGGGTTTTGCGTGACAAGCTGTCTGTCCCTGTCCCCTGTTAGCTCTGTTAGCTTTCGTCGGCAGGGATGCGTTGTACGGCGGGTGTCTGCGGATCAGGCAGGAGCGATAGGATCCGCTCTTCCACCAACTTGGCATCTGCGGCAGGATCGAACACCGTACCCGGCTTCAGCAGGGGCGCGCAGTCCTCGGCAAAGCCGGGATGATCCAGTTTTGCGAACAGGTTCGCCCTGAACTCGTCCCCTGTGATGTGCCGACCTTCCTCCGCCATGTAGCGTTGAAACGCATCCACGACCGCCGCTGTATCCGGCGACAGCTCCCGTAATGCCGCCGCCAGATCGAACAGATCGCGTCCCTTGCGGCGCTGATAAAGCGCACGCAGTTTGGTACCCAACAGCTCCTCGGTGGCATACACGGGAACCCGGGCCTCGCCATTGAACCAGCGCGACGCGACGCGCAAACAAGGATCAACGACGGGAAATACCCGGAAATGCTCGCGCGTGTTGATCTCGATCTTGATGCGCAGCGGCAGAGGCGGCACGTCCTCGGACATGGCGCGATAGACCAGGTTCACGACCCCGGGACCCTGTTTGCGGGCCGGTTTCTCCCCCAGCCAGCCGCCCATCGCCCGCCGCACGGCATCGAATATGGGACCGATCGGCCCTGCCTCTCGTTGCACTAGGTCCACGTCCTCAGAGTAGCGCAGCGGCCGCAGGAAGCACAGCTTGTTCAACGCCGTACCGCCACGAAAGATCAATGCTTCACGCAGAAAAGGATCGGTAAAGAGTTCGACCACGATCCGGCTGATGATCAGGTCCTGCTCGACCATCACCTGTGCATCCCAAGGTGCAGCTTCTCGCCATTCATTGATGTAGGCAAAAGGAATCATCGTTCAATATCCGGTTGAATGTCCGTATTCTCGATCACCCGCCAGCGCTCATTGCGTCGGCCATCTGGCGGCAGACGCGTCTCCAGCGGCACCCAGCTCAGCGCATTCCGGCTCAGCGCAGCGTGGAGGCGTTCGGCCTTCTCCGGCCACTTGACATGGTCCAGCAGCCATCCCAGGCGTTGCAAGTTCGGCAGACTGCCCCCCTGCTCCAGAAGGCCGGCAAGGCACCGGGCGTCAATCGCCTCCGCCAGCTCGACCAGGACCGTCGCAGCATGGTCCAGCGAGGGACAGCACCGGTGGTAGGCGACGATGTCACCGGCGGTGGCTTCCGGGGTGGAGGCGCGAAAGAATCCCGCCGGAGACTTCAGCGTCACCGTGGGCGACACCGCGAGGTTGCGCTTGTAGAACGTCGCCAGATGCAGTCCGGGCTGTTCCACATCCCTGATCTGGCGATCGCCGAAAACCTGAAACTGCATGGGCCGCTGGTGCGCGGCACCGTGCAGTTCCGCCGCGCTCAGGCCACCGACATAGTAGGCCATGCGCATGTGCCTGGCCCAATCATCCACGAACCAGACGGGGTCGAGCATGCCTGCGGTCTGATGCTGAACATCCAGAGCAACATAGAAACCGCGGCTGACCGGCGCAATCCAACCCGCCTTCTTCAAGCGTTGCAGAGCCAGATTCAGAATCGGACCTTGCGTGCCGAGCTTCTCGCCAGCCTCCTGAAGCGTGAAGCTATATCGCCCACGCTTCAGCAGATCCTTTACAAATGCCTCTCCGGTCTTCATGTCAAATATGCCTTATGTATTGCATTAAGATGCTTATCGCATACTTATACAGCCGTGTCAAGGGTGCAGTCTGCAGTCTGCGGTCTGCCGTCTGCTTCTCCCACACTCCACGTTTTACTTTCCACGTTTTACAATTTTGGGTGTCCAGTCAATACATGGGTAACACTTCTGGTTCAGAACATGGGTAACACTTTGTCCTTGTTTGTTGTCGATGAGCTGGGCGGTACCGCCCAGCTCATCGATGCCGTCTTTTCATCA